>CAMPIG010000063.1 GCA_946886255.1 uncultured Cellvibrio sp.
CGCTAACGCCTGCAAATACAGGCTTTTCCCTTCGGCGGTACGCCCCTGCTTCAGACGCCAGCGAGCGAGCGTTATCAATTGCGCGGGGGAATCCTTGTCAATAAGGTTGGCCAACCACTCATCGCCATCGGTTTGCGGTGCATGGGTAGCGAGCTCACGAATTTGCTCATCGTCAAGGGAATGCGCCAGCGCCTGTAGGTAAATCCCGGCTCCTGCAAGATCGTTTTTCCTGACCAATGTTTGCAGAAGAATAAAAGCCAGTTCTTTGGAGGGCGCCGCTTGATAGGCCTTTTTAAGGTTGTCGAGAGCACTTTCATCAAACATGAAGCTTGTCCTTATTCCATAAATGCACAAAAATTAAAAAAGCTTACTGAGTTAACGCGTATGCAGCATACCCGAAACGATCTGCATAATAGCAGTATTAATAGCCATGCCAGTAGCCGCTCGCTAGCCACACTAAAAAATTGCTTGAAAAAACGTGCAACGCTAGCGATAGTTAGCCTCCTTTACGCCTATCGCAGTGGATCGCGCACGCTATGCTGATTATCCCCATCGAAAATAAACCGGAATGGTCCAAACCGCCGGTTATTACTATCGCCCTTATCCTGCTGAACCTGCTGATCTTTTTGTTATACCAGGGCAACGACAATGCTATCGCCCAGGAAGCAGCGCGCATTTACCAACAACATCAATTGCTTGAGCTGGAACGGGAGCATTTTCTCGATTACAGCAGAACCGCCTACCCCGAATTACAGGATGAGCTGGCAGAACTGGAGAGCGCTGCCGAGCGCGACGCTTACATCATGCAAGGAGTTTTCTTTGATCGTGGCTTTGATCATTACCTGCGCGAAGGCTGGCGAGATTTTCGCATCACCATACCGGAAGACCATCCGGAATGGCCGGAACACCGGCAGGCATTTGAAGAGCAGCGCAACCGGCTGAGCAGCATTGAAGGTGGCATGACACCGGCAGAAGCCAAACCGTTTACCTTCATCACCAGCCAATTTTTACACGGCGGCTGGGACCACTTGTTCGGCAATATGGTGTTCTTATTTTTATTCGGTTTTACCTTGGAAACCGTATTGCGCCCCCATGTGTACCTGGGTATGTATCTCGCCTCCGGATTAGCGGCTAATGTTTTACACCTGGCTTTTAATCACGAGGCTTATGTACCCGTGGTCGGCGCCTCCGGGGCGATCTCCGGACTCATGGGTATGTACCTCGCGCTCTATCGCCTGCGCAAGATTCGTTTCTTCTATACGGTATTTGTTTACTTCGGCGAGTTTCGCGCGCCAGCGTTATTTATTCTGCCGCTGTGGTTAGCCAAAGAATTGTACGGGCACTTTTTTACCGAAACGAATATTGCTTATTGGGCGCATATCGGTGGTTTGTTGGCGGGGGCTGGTATGATGTTATTGGCCCGCAAAACCCAGCAGGCATTTTCTGAAGTGCAGGAAGAAAAAATTCAGGATGATGTCAACGAACAAAAGTTAAAACGTATCCAGCAAGCCATGACCTCACTGGATTTTCCGAAAGCAAAGATACTGGCACGACAAGCCTGCGAACAACAACCCCTCGACCCACGCCCTTGGCGGCTACGTTACGACCTGGCCAAAAGCCAACCGCAAAGTAAGGAATTTCATGAAACAGTATTTGCGGTATTAAAACAATTTGTTGCCAAAGAAACGCCTTATGCCACCTGGAAAACCGGTATTGAGGAAATCCTGCAACAATACCGCCAGCTCCATCCGCAAGGCCCGGCGCTAACTGGCAATATTTCTCTGGCGCTGGCTTATAAATACTGGCAGGCCAACGCCATCAAACCCGCCGAAACTTTTTTGTTGCGCGCACAACAACAAGGCGTAAACAACCCGACACTGACCAAGTTGCTCACGCAAATGGCCCACTATTACCAACAAAACCAACAACTGGAAAAAGCCAAAACCTTTACAGAACTCAGCCGTAGGTCGGATTAGCGCCAGCGTAATCCGACATGCGTCGATGAGATAATTTTGTCGGATTACGCTGGCGCTAATCCGACCTACTAAATTACATCTCTCACCAAAACTAACCTGGCAACGCCGTCTTATCAATTGATTCAAGCATCTGCAAAAGCTGCGCTTTCTGCGCAGCGTGGGGATATTTCTTCAACAAAAATTCCACCAGGGCTTTTGCCTTGGCATCATCGTTTAAATACTCGTGAAAAATCTTCGCCACAATTAAATAGGCTGCGGGTAAATGCGGGTCTTCGCCCTTGGTTTTGTGCAGATTATGAAACAAACGCACCACCGCACGGTGCTTACCTTGTTGCTGCAGCAAGCGCGCCAGATCCAATCCCAGCCTTGTATTGTCTAACTGAAAGCCCGGCACACGGGTTTGTACATCCAGCACTATCGACACAGCCTTGCTTAACATATTTTTCCGCTGTGTCAGTTCGATAAAAAATTGAGCGTGATTGGTTAATGCATTATCGTCGTCCAGCAGCATCAATAGTTTGTGATAGCTCTGGTGCAGCTCGATATCATCGCGCACCACATCCAGCGCCTTACGCAAACTAGTACGCGCACGAATGTAGTCGCCCTCCTTAATCAACACCGCAACTTCGCCCAAGGCTTTAGCTTTTTCAAATTCATCGGTTTCCATCGGCTCTTCATCCACCGCCGATTCAAAGCCCAATTCATGTTGGTACTCAAATAATACGTAGCCCAACATGGTGTACAGCACAAAGGTGAAGTAAACACTGATTGCCACCAACAGCGGCATCAGCAAAATATCCGGCAAGCTGCCGCTCAGCAATTCAAAACCGTAATAAGGACCGGCAGAAATAATTTGCACGCAGAACCATAACAACAAATACGGCCAGCCCACGGCGGCCATCAATGACAACTGCGCGAGGGGATTCAATGCGCGCCCAACCGATTTTTCCACCGCCAATAACATGGTACTCGCGGGCATTGCCAAGGTGATAAAACCACCCACCAGAATTCCCACTAGCTCGCCGACCTGATACGCCAGACCGACGATGACACCCATCAAAAACAGCACGGCAATCTGTTTTAAAAACAGGTGATCCTGATCGCTGCTCAACACCTCTCCCAAACCCGGCGGCGTGGTAGCACCGCTGCCGCGCTGTTCGATGATGGCAAAACTGTATTTGATCATCACCGCCAACCCGAAGAGCACCAGGAACAACGTAAATAATCCGCCCCCGAGTAACAGGCTGCCCAACGCCAGGCCGACAATCACAATCAAGCTATTAAGATGCAGCGGATAATGAAAAAAGTGCGGCAACATTTGCCAGAAAGGCTTGGCGCCGGTGGCACTGCCGAGATAACGCAGTTCGGTATTACACAGGATGCAGCGTGGACCTTTTCGCCCCCAATGCGCGCTGTGACCAGCGGGAATACAGCGCTCGCTGTATTGCGCATGGCAGTGGTTGCACAGCCAACTCGCGGGTAGGTCGGGAAAATAGTTACAGTACAGCTTTGCCATGAGGGCTCCTTGCTAGATGAAGGCAGGTCGAGAGATGGCTCATTCTGCCCCAATGATTGGTGCGACACCAGCACAGCCACTCCAAGCCTGCATCTGCCGTCTTTGGCTGCTACACTGCAAAGGTCGTCTTAAAAGGCGACCGAGAGAGCTGGAGCCTGCCCCAAACACGCTCCTGTAATAAACCGCTATAACAAGCTGCCATAACATCAACCATCGGTCGGGCATCGCACCACCGAGGCGGCAAAAAAACCAAAGGTACACATCCATGAAAAAACTCCCGTTGTTACTGGCCGGGCTGCTTAGCCTTGCCGGTGTTTACGCTTGCACATCACCATCCACTCCCGAAGCCGCCAAAGGTCAGCTCGACATGAGCGAATACCGCGCGCGCTCCGCACATTGGAAGAAAGTGGATGATAATTTTATGCAGGCCGAGTTGGCCACGCAGGGATTGAAAGAACCCAAAAAACCGGCTTACACCAAAGAATTCGGTTTTGATCCGAAGCAATCAATGGAATGGTTCAAGACGGCCGAAGGCCAACGTATTGCCGACATTCTGGTGTCCTTCCAGACACCGTCCGGCGGCTGGTCCAAGCGTACCGATATGAGCCAGCAACCACGCCAGCCCGGCGAAGCCTTTGGGGTTGAGGAGCATTACATTCCCACCTTCGATAACGCGGCCACCAGCACACAATTGGATCTATTGGCCAAGGCTTACACCGCCACTGATAAACCCAGGTATGCGGATGCGTTTTATAAAGGCATCAACTTGATATTGGATGCGCAATACCCCAACGGCGGCTGGCCGCAAAATTATCCGCTGGTGGGTAGCTATCACGACCACATCACCTATAACGATGCCCTGATGCGCGACATTATGGTGTTATTGGACAATGTGAATAAGGGAGAAGGCGCCTTCGCATTTGTGTCATCTGACGTAAAAGCAAAAACATCGACGGCGCTCGACAAGGCCATTGATTGTGTATTGAAAACACAGGTGCGCCAGGGTGAAAAACTGAGCATCTGGGGCGCACAACATGATGCGGTAACGTTAGCACCGGCCCCGGCTCGCGCTTACGAAATGGCTGCACTGGCTACAGCTGAAAGCGTCGCCATGCTGGAATTTTTAATGGGTATTGAAAACCCCTCGGCAGAATTGGTTAACGCCATTCACTCCGCTGCGGCCTGGTATGAAGCGAACAAAATGATTGGCTACACCTGGAAGCGCGGAGACAAAGCACTGACCGCAGATGCCAACGCCGACCCTATGTGGTCACGCTTTGTCGATCTGGAATCCAATCGTCCGGTCTTTGGTGATCGCGACGGTTCTGTGTATTACGAGATCGGGCAAGTATCGCAAGAACGTCTCGACGGCTACGCCTGGTTCAGCACCGCACCCAACAAGGTATTAAAAAAATACGCGAAGTGGTCTAAAAAATATCCCCGCCAATAAATGTAAATCGAGATTCAACCGTAGGTCGGATTAGCCGTAGGGCGTAATCCGACAATGCATTCACAAGTACGGAAAATTTTCGCACAGAAAGAGCGTGGGTGTCGGATTACGCCTTACGGCTAATCCGACCTACGGGTTGGAATTGCGGATGGTTTGAGCGGTGTCATTGGCGTAAATTTGCAGGATTAATTCCGTGGTTAAGCGGGCGGATTCTGCACTGGCCAGCGGTTCACTGCCGGTGCGCACAGCTGTTTCAAAATCCTGAAGAATAATTTCGTGGGCAGTTGTATCGGTAACGGCAGCGCTGGTTGCACCATCGTGCGCGTAACGGAATTTTGTATCGGCGGGGTTATTCATACCGGCGATATCCCAAAACGTAATGTGATCATCAGTCAGGGTAAAACTGCCTTTCTCACTATGCACTTCCAGGCGAGCGGCAAAGCCAGGCCGTGCGGCGGTAGACGCAACGATAGTCCCGATCATGCCATTACTGTGTTGCAAGATCGCCGCACCGTGATCTTCCGCTTCCATCTCGTGTGCAAAGCGCCCGAGCATGCTGGTTACCTTCACCGGAAAACCAAAAAACCAGGTGTAGATATCAATGTTATGACACGCCTGCTGCATAAACGGACCACCACCATCTATTGCCCAGGTACCGCGATAGCCACCACTATCGTAATAAGCCTGGTCGCGAAAGAACTTCGCAGATAAATCAGCAGCAAAAATTTTTCCAAATGTATGTTGATCAAGCAGTTTTTTAATCGTTTGATTATCCGGGCTGGTACGCCGCTGGTAACACACCGCCAACACCACTCCTGCAGATGCGCACGCCGCCATCATGTCTTCCATGGCTTCACGGGAAATATCCAGGGGTTTTTCCGTCAACACATGTTTGCTCAACGCCGCCGCCTGCAATGCGCCTTCGTGATGCAAACCATTGGGCGTAGCAAGAATCACCGCATCAAATTCCTGATTCACTTCTGCCAGACTTTTCCACACCGGTAGCGCAGGTGCAGTGCGTAAGGGTTGTCCGGAACGGGAGACAGCGCCAATCAACTTGCTCTCGGATAATTTTTGCAACGCCGCCACATAGGTATTGCTGATATTACCCGTGCCCACAATGATGTATCGCATGAGCTTGCCTCCGCTTAATCAAATTTACCTTCTGCCTCACTGCTCCACACTTTCATAGTCTGGACCGACAATAGTTTGCATTGTTTTTTTACGGCAACATATGTGCGCATAAAACGATAACGGGAGGTGCGGAAAGTTTTGCCATCAGGATTGTATTTATCAACAGAACTCAGGCCGCTTAATACAACCGTATCGGCCAAACCATGCAAAGTAATATCGTGACTATTGCGCGCTTTGGCAATTTCTTTCTCGGCTTTCAAACGCTTGAGCAGGCCGGATTTATTTTCAATATCCGCCTCCAGGTTGTGAACCCACACAAACTCATCAGCCAGTAATTTATTCAGGAATTTCACATCGCCCAGGCGCAACGCTTCTTCGTATTGCGCATCCAGGGCTTTCAAGCGAGACGGCTCCAGGCACTCGGCAGCCATGAGATTTACAGAGGAAAAACAGCACAGCAGAACACACAGACGTAACAACATACCCTCACTCTCCACATGATCCGCACCCGTGTCTTTTGATAAACCAGTATGCGGTTATTTTTGATGTGGCGTGATTATAAGCCGAAAAGAGAAAAGCACGAAGTGAAGAGTTGTAAGAACAAGCGGAGCGGCTATAACCGGAAACATCAGTTATAGCCAGCGACTAATCCAGTTTACGGCGCTTACCGGTCACCATGGACAAGGGCAAGTTCTCTTTCAAGCGGTAACTTTCAAACAAGGCCGCGAATACATGCACAATCACCAGGGCAAGCAAACTGTTAGCGATCCACCCATGCAGATCCTCAAGCCAGTCTTCACCCCAGAAATAATCAATCTCCTGCATCATATAACCGGTGATTCCCAGGCTCAGGATACACAACATCATGATGACCATCACCAGCCCACCCAATGGCGAATGCCCCATGCGATGATAAGCTTCGCCGCGCACCAATGCGCGAATATGGGTGGAAAGACGCGCGGGCGTCGGAAAAAAATCCGCCCAACGCGCCGCGCCGCGACCGAAAAAGCCCCAGACAAATCGCACCACCAACCAGGCGACCGCCGCATAACCCAACCACTGATGCCAATCATCCCCTTCTTCATTGAAGAAATAATTGGCAAAAAAAATAAACACCAATGACCAGTGAAACAGACGGACCAACGGGTCCCAGAGTTTTTCGGTTGCTGCGTTCATCAGTCTTCGATTTCCTCTTTAACCACGGCACCCGTTACCGGATTGTAGTAAATCTCAACTTTTTGCTTGTCCTTGTTCCAACCGTAAATCTCATAGCAGTTGCCCGATGTAACCTTGAACTTCTTGATCTCGTAACCCTGCGCCTTGAGATTCTCCTGGAATTGATCCTTATCCTGCCACTCCGCCTTATCGGCAGTCGTACATTCAGGACCAGCAAACGCCATAGGACTCAGGGCGACCAAAGCAGTTAACAGCATCTTACGCATACAAACCTCCATTAAAAATTGATACGTTATTAGTGACCGAGGAGTGATTAAAAATTAATCGCGAGGAATATACAAGGTGGGTAGGGTTAAGAAAATTAAATGGTGCGCATTTTAATGATTCTTGCACATTCAATGTTGTTCGTCTTTTTACTGATAATAAGTCATTCCATTGATACCAAGGGCTGACAAGATTTAGTCATCTGGGTATAGTCAACCGCCATACTTGCCTGCAACCCCTAAATTTCCTCAAGAGAAAGACAAATGGACATTGAGCTCACCACAGCCCCATCTCCCGAAGATGCCGCAGCGCTATTGAAAGGCCTGGTCGATTACAACAACGCGCAAAATTCTGAACTACAAAAAAAACACAACAGCAAACTGTTTTTATTTGTGCGCAACACCACAAAAGATATCATCGGCGGCCTCCGCGCTTCCGGTTACTGGAACACGTTGCATATTGAAATTGTATGGCTGGATGAGGCGCATCGAAAACAGGGGTTAGGCACAGAACTCATGAAGAAAGCAGAAGCCTTTGCAATTGAAAAGCGCTACAGCAATATCTTTTTGGATACAACCAGCTGGCAAGCCAAAGGTTTCTATGAAAAGCTGAGGTATGAACTTATGGCGACGATTCCCGACAGGCCCAAGGGGTGTGCGACTTATTATTTTAATAAAAGGCTTTAAATCTCGTTTAAAAGATTCAGAAGAGCGGCAAAAATCGGACTATGTGAAGCAGATTTAACTTTTAGATTTATTGTGCGGTAAAGTAATTCCTTATAAAAGTTACTCAATGGATGATGATATGAACTCTATGTCTCGCGCTTATAGACAGGATCTGAAAACCTGCAAGACTGAAACAATTTCCAATTGCGGCCTAACCGTAGCCCAACTTGAAAATCTGGTTGGCAAACCCGCAGGCATCACAAAACCAGATACAGCCAACCCTGCCTTTAAGAATAAGGTGGTTTTCTCGAACGGCAAATTGACGATAAACCTAGCCTACATTCTCACTGGCAATATCTACCGAGCAGAGATTGGACTAAAAAATATTAAAGAGGTCTACGCAAAGGCTGGCATAACAATTAACTTCACTCCCCAACGCTTCAAAATTTGATATTAGAATTCATGGCGCCACGCTGGCAGAAATAGTCCAAGGTTTGAAGCTATGCTCATGTGAGGCAGGGCTCTACATAGGCGGCTGGGCACCAGCGCCAACCCATTACAAATGGGGCATGCCTTGCTGCTCGGTTCCACACCACCTCGGAGCACTTGGAAGCTAACCGATGCACATGAATTTGGGCATAAACTGGGACTAAAACATCGTTCAGATTTAGGAATTATGGATTACCCACCGAAGCCGGGAAAGAGGGATCGGCGAAAGCTTACTGCTAATGATCGTCAGCGGATTATCGATCTGTACAAATAGGCATCCATGCTATCTCTGGTTACAGGAATATATATGAACGCAATACCGCACATAGCAATTTTTATTGTACTACTCACAGCCTGCTCGACAACCGCAGTAAAAGAGCCTGAAACGTCGCCATGGGTTGCTTTTGGTTATCGGGGCATGGCAGGGGAAGTAAATCGTCTAGCGGGCAAGGAATCATTAAACTGCGGCATACATAATCATCTTGATGTGAACGACCCAGTCAATAGTCACATGACCATCGCGGATTCCCGTGCCTGCATTAAAAGTGCTATCGGTACTCAAACGCCCTTCAGATATGGATCTGTTCGTATACCGTTAGATTCCTATTTATTTGACGCATTGGTTTTAACTGCCTCAGGTGAATACTGGAGTATCAAATACGACTCCATGCTGGATGGATCAGATGCTCAACGTTTTATCGAGCGTTGTGACGACGTAAAAATTGATTACAAATCACTTCAATATGAGGGGATTGGTTGCGAGATTATTAAAGAGGATGAGTGGCAAGATGCCGTAAAAGCATATGAATAAGTAAAGTTATCAGAAATACCGCACCCTTTATTTAGGCGCTTTTTTATACACACGAGAGTAGTTACATGAAGAACACAGGGAAGATATTAATGATTTTGGTAGGATTTTCGGGCCTGCTATTTTTATTTTGGGCCGGTTCCGATCTGGTTATCGAAAGGCGGCGCGGAGGCGATATTTATTTCAGTGAAAATCCTGCCGCGTTTATTCTGTGGTTTATAGGCCCAGGATTGGCTTCCCTCGGTGTTATCGTGTGGGGATTGTGGGGCCTGCTTAATAACAATAAGGTTTCAGCCCATGCCAAACATATCAACGATATAGAAAAGAAAATCCGTAACGAAATCGCACTGTCGAACCAAGCGTTGGAAGCCATGGGGGAGGAACTGCTCAAAGCCAGTCCCCCAAGCAAAAGCTCCTCCCCGCGAGAAGTCTCTACAACAACAAAAAGCCCCCGACCATCCAACGGACAATCAGGGGCTTTTGCGGGATTCTGGTCGGAGCGAGAGGATTCGAACCCCTTCCTGGCCTATCCCATTAAGTCGCTATATTCCGCAAAGCCGCTAAACATGGGTTTTCCGCCTTCCACCCAGCGCCATTATTCCGCTAATCGCCGCATTATTTTCGACACTTTCTCGACACTTTTGCTGTTTCAGCCTGCTTTTTATATATAAATGAAATAAGCGCCAATAATAGATATCTTTTCTTCTAATTCGTGATTAGCATGGATTCGCCATTTAATTTGGCGATTTTTTATCCAATATATTAAGGAGAATTTTATGTATTTCGAACTTTTCAAAAGCACTAATAACAATCAGTGGTATTGGCGCTTAAAGTCCGCAAACCATCAGATTGTCGCAACTGGTGGAGAGGGTTACGTAAATAAGCAAGATGCTGTTAATGGTATTAACTTAGTAAAGAGCACCACATCAACAACGCCCGTTCGTGAAGTTTAGGATGTAAAGCTAAGCCCATGAAGCCTGTTGTTTTTCAGGGCTTAGTTTATAGTTCAAAATGTCGGTTCTTTTTTGCGCCACTGCGGGATTGAGCTATACTCCCAAGGCCGTGAGCAAAGCTACTTTGTTGCGAGGCAATAACAGGTTGTTTCTCAAAAACTTATACCAGTTTCAGCTTAACCGTTATTCGAAATATAGGACTATGGAAAGTAAACCACCTCAAAATAAGTCAGATAAACTGATTCTCTTAGTTACTATTGTTAGTGTTCTTGTTGCGATAGCAGCCTGGCAATTCCCAGTTTCTCAATCATCTAACGCACCTTCGCTACCAATTATTGAGTCTTATTTGAGAGCTACAACTCAAACACAGCCAGTAACGGTTGAGGCACCAGTGCGTAGATCACCGATAGAAATTAACACCTCCAATTCAAGACAAGCAAATAGCCCCCTTGTTAAGGAATTAAGTTTTTCTTCTTTCATGCTCCATTTAGAACAGCTTCCGCTCGATTCAAATAAAATTTCATACATAAAGAGTAATAAAGACCTTCTCACCGTAAAGATTCATCCCAACGAATTGAACAATCTATTGCATGAATTTGGCCTTGATAGTGCAAGGCTACAAGCAGTTTCATTGCTTCGAGATAAGCTTCACCCATTTAGCAGCGAACAAATAGAAGCATATTTATTGAACTTTGATCTTGCTTCTAACAAGCAAAGAGCAATGGATTTACTTAGATAGCCTTATCTTAAAGGGAAAATCATAAGTGTTTGTAGTTATCACTGAAAATGACGAATCTAACTGGAAAGATGATACGGGTGTACTTTATCACTTTCCAAAAAGATATTCTTCGTTGCTAGTTCCTGGAGCAAAAGCTGTCTACTACAAGGGAAAAATTCAAGATAAAAAATTTTCGGCAGATAGATTGACTGATCTTCCGCACTATTTTGCGACTGCGACTATTGGAAAAGTTTATTCTGACAGGGAAAGTGAAAAAGGAGACCTTTTTGCTATCATTGATGACTATCAACGATTTGTCGAGCCTGTATTTGCAAAAAATGACAATGGCTATTTGGAAGCTATTCCAGCCAATCGTCTAAATAACTATTGGCGTTATGGAGTCCGCAAAATCGACTCTAATACATATGAGCGGATAGTAAGTAACGCAGCTGCCTCCTCCGTCGAATCGAAACCAAATCAAAATAGCGATGTAGATGATGATCTTGACGAATTGGAATCATATGAGGAGGGTAATAAACACAGCCGATTTGTTACTATTTATGAAAGAAATCCAAAATTAAGGAAGCAAGCAATTGCGATTCATGGCCTGAATTGCAAAGCATGCGGCTTTAATTTTAGCGAGCGCTATGGCAGTTATGCTGAGGGTTTGATACATATCCATCATATAAAACCGATATCCCAGTTAGATCGCCCTAAAATCATTAACCCGGAAACAGATCTAGTTCCACTATGCGGGAACTGTCACGCAGTTATTCATTACAAAAAATCCCAAACTTTGAGCATTGATCAATTAGCTGCTTTGATTGATGATATCGGATAGTTATACATTTACCTCTAAAATCTAACTACTTGCAAGGAAAAAAATATGAAATCGAAGGAATATCTTGATGAGGAAAGAAAAAAACTATGGGAAGAGGTTCTTCTCATAAAACAACAACTAAATATAATTAGCGAAACATTGGAGAAAAAGACCTCTGATTATGAATCAGAGGCTAAGCAGGCATCGAGGAAAGCCTCCGAATATAGAAATAAAGCTCAAGCATCCAAAGAAACTGCTGATCAAACTCTTCAGGAAATTTTATCGATTAAAGATAGGTTAGATTTTTTAATATCTGAAAGTTTAGATAAGAACTCACAGCTAATAGAAATAGAACAGCAAGCATCTCAGGCAACATTAAAAATATCTGAGTTTGAAAATAAAGCTGAAAGTTTCGATAAGCTTTTTTTATCTCATGAGGGCTACAAGAGCATAACTGAAGAAATGAAGATTATGCATACTGAGGCCAATGAAAAATCGTCCAAAATAAATGGTATATACAATCTCTTGTCTAAAAGAAAAAGTGAGATCGATGAAATATATTATGAGATATTTGGGTATGAGCATGAAGATGAAGAAACTGGCGAGACGAAATCTATTGAAGGTACAAAAGACGAGCTTAGCTCTGCTTATTTAGAAATAAAGTCTGATCTGTCTGGAACAAAAATCGAATTATCTGAACTTAAAGAAGAGACAGAGCGGCAGCATGATGAACAATTAAAGAAGACAAGCAAAATAATAGAGGCAAAGTTGGAAGAATGGGAGAATAACCACAATGCGGCGACTCAAAAAATTAAGGATTTACTGCCTGATGCTTTAACCGCTGGTCTTAGTCACGCTTTTTCGGAAAAAAAATCCGCGGAAATTGCCTCCGGAGAAAAATTAAATAAGGTTTTCAATTTTTCTATCTTTTTTTTGGTTTTGATTTCATTAATTCCTTTTGGAATAAATGGCTACCTTCTTCACTTAGGAAAGACGCTCGAGCAAGTTATTTATGACATGCCAAAACTTTTAGCAGCAATTACTCCCGTTTATATTCCTCTTATTTGGTTAGCTTATTCCTCAAGCAAAAAATCAAATCTCTCGAAAAGACTGGTTGAGGAATACACGCACAAAGAGGTTTTAAGTAAAACCTTCGAGGGTTTATCCGGCCAAATCGAATCACTTAATCGCGATGACATCTCTTCCGAATTACATATTAAGCTATTATCCAATTTGCTAGATGTAAGTGCCGAGAATCCTGGAAAACTTATTTCTAATTATGATACTTCGGACCACCCTTTAATTGATGCATTAGAAAAGAGTTCCAAGCTAAGCGAAGCAATCAGCAAATTGGAAAATATTCCAGGGATGCAGAGAATTAGTAAAATATTGGAACGAAAGTCAAAAAGAAATTTGAATGAAGAATCAAACAAAATTAATGACGGACTTGACGCAGTGGCTACTAATGATTGATACGCTCAAAATGAAGTGTTCATTTTCTACTGGCATGCCATTTTCAGCCTATTGGCATTAAAAGCTGTATCTTCTTTCTTATATTCATTTATCCAGAAGTCGCAAAGCTCACTGCTGCTCTCTCCTAGCCAGTAGGGATTTATCTTGCCTTGGGCGCAGTCTTTTACCTCGTCATCAATGACATTGTTTGGCTTCATGCATTCTTTTACGCTTCTGACGATTGGGGTGTCTGCTGGTCGAGGATTTCTCATTTCCCTTTCGTGTGCGCTTACGGCTTTACAGGCAATGTCTCTGTAATTCCTGTTGTCGAATGAGGGGTGATTGTTATGAGTGCTGATCCAGTAGTTACATGTACTGATTAGCTTTTGAAGTGTTTCATCGTTGGTGTTGCTGTGTACATGATCCCTGTGGTCGGCATAATTATTTGTATTTCCACTGCCACGTGCTTTTTCAATTTGTCCTGTTGTTCCGCCGTCTAATCGACAGTCATGAAACTTTTGCCGATACTCGTTTCTTTTTTCCAGCCATCGATTCATTTGCCACTGCGTTCCTCCTTTCCTTCTTAAATCCGTGTAGTGGTCCGCTTGTTGTTCGTACCATGAGCAATCTCTCGCTATTGCTGTTCCTGAGGTAATGGCTACTAAGATCAGAATTAAGTATTTCATTGGTTTTATTCCCTCCTCCATTTGCTGGCAACCATGTTTGCTATTATCAAGCCTTCCTTTGTGTTCCTAATTATTGTTGAGCGGCTTTTGTCATTGTGAGGTTGCCCGTCCTATTTCTAGTTTTCTGAGTCCAAAAAACAACTCAAGGTATATGATCCTGCTTCTGTTGAAACTCAATAACTATAGTTATAGGCCACCTAAAGATCAAAAAGATAACCCCTTAAAAAGACCCAAATAACAACAAGCCCCTCACCATCCAACGGATAATCAGGGGCTTTGTCGGAGTGAGAGGATTCGGGCCCCTTTACTAACGCTTTCAATAGGCCACTATATTCCACAAAAGCCCTCAATCCGTGGCTTCTTGTCTTTCATCATGCCTCGTTAAACCACTAGTAAACGCATTAATTTCAACACTTTTCGACTTATCAGGGGATTTTTATTCCATTGGGGGCCACGATGGTGCGAAATATTAACGATATAGATGATTTCGTGATATGCATCACACTTTTGTAGACAGCGAAGCGGCTCCAGAATAGTATCAGGCTGTAGGTATGTACAGTTAACATCTTCAGACGGAGATATTGATAATGGCTAAAAAACAATCATCAGATAAAGTCTCTACCCTCGCTTCAAAAGTCTTATCAGGTTCAAAGACTCCCACAAAAGCTGAAGTTAAAACTCTTGCCGCCTCCGTCTTATCCCAGGATGAGAAGAAAGGTTCACGTTCAACTAAAAAGTAAACTACGGCGCTTTATGCACGACTACGCGATTTTTGACCACGACAGAGCTTCTGTTGGTAGGTGGCTGGGTGCTTCATCCATTATTCTGGCTGGTGGCCTTTCTGAGCTTGGTTCATGGTTTTATCAGGTAACAGGCCTTGATGCATTTTTAAAGGCTTCTGTAGCCACAGGCTTGATTTACTTTTTATTGCATTGGATTTTTAACAAATACATTTGGAATCGAATCTGGTTAGATATACCAGACCTCAGTGGGCATTGGCTTATTGTCGGCAAAACGTTAGATGGCGAAGGGAATACAACCTACTCTTGGGATGGTGAAATTGGAATCCACCAAACTTGGAAATCTATATCTATTCATTTAAAAACGCCGAAAAGCCAGAGTCAGAGTTATACCGCAAATTTATTGAAAAAACATGGTCCGACAGGTGGATGGCTATTGAGTTATAGCTACAAAAATGAACCTGAATTAGAGCAGTCACATGAGCTTAGTCCGCACAAAGGTTATTGTGAAATTGATTTTGATATTAACTTGGCGATAGGAAAAGCTTCGTATTTCAACAGCGGCTCACGAAAAACTTTCGGCATTATGAATCTTCAAAGGGTTAAAAATGATTGATTTCGAAGCACGCCTTAAATCGTTAAAAAATCGTAGTCAGTTAACGAGAGAAAAGGCGTTGGCTAAATCTCT
>CAMPIG010000064.1 GCA_946886255.1 uncultured Cellvibrio sp.
GATGTGATGATAACGCGTGGCCTATGAATAAAATACCCAACGATACGGAATTTTTACTGTACAAACAGATGATCTTGCAGCGTTTGGGGATTCATCTGCCTATGCAAAAAAAAGCCTTGCTAAGCAATCGTCTATGGAAGCGGTTGCAGGCATGCCAATTGAAGCGCTTCGAAGATTACTATCGTTTCATCATCACACCCGAAGGGCGGGAAGAATTAAATAAAGCGTTGGAACTGATCACCACCAATGAAACCTATTTTTTTCGCGAGCCGAAACACTTTGATTATTTGCGTGACGACATATTACCGGGTTGTCGAAAGGGCGATGTTTTCCGTGTGTGGAGTGCGGCGGCATCGACGGGTGAAGAACCCTACAGTATTGCAATGGTTCTGCGCGATCGCTGTCCGACGGAATGGGAGCTGTTGTGTTCCGATGTAAACGCAACTGTTATTGAACGGGCCAAAACCGGCATCTACCCGGAGATGCGTGCGCGCAGTATCCCTGAGGTTTATCTACGACGGTTTTGTCGTAAGGGGATTGGTCCGGAGCACGGCAATATCCGTGTGGTGGCAGAGCTGCGGGAGCGCATCGATTTTTTTACGCTCAACCTTCACGAAACATTTGCCGATATCGGCCAATTTGATCTGATCTTTTTGCGCAATGTGTTGATCTATTTTGAGAGTGAAACCAAACAAAAAGTGCTTGAACGGATAGCTGGAAAACTGAAGCCCGGTGGCGTGTTATTTGTTGGCCATTCGGAAAGCCTGCACGGGATTACCGAGCGTTTCTTGCCCGTCAGGCCGGCCATCTACCGTCGGGCTAAATAGGGTCAGGCAGAATCTACAAAGGACCAGAAAATACATGGTGCAATTATCGGACATTCCAACCTCCATCGGGGTAACCCGGAGGTATGCCGTATGCCTGCGGAAAATTTTCTGAGCATTCATCCAGGTGAATGGTATTTCGGTAATGGCTACAGCCGTTTGCATACGGTGCTGGGTTCTTGTGTTGCACTAACGGTTTGGCATCCAACGCTGAAGCTGGGTGGTATGTGTCATTTTCTATTGCCGACACCGCCGGCGCGGCGTCGTGTCTCCACGCTGGATTGTCGCTATGCTGAGTTTGCTTTATTTACCATGAAGCAATCTATGCTGCGCTACGGTGAGCCGCGGAATTTCTCAATTGGTCTGTTCGGTGGTGGAGAAATGTTTACCCTCTCTGGCCCTTCAGCTATCGGAGAGAAAAATATTGATTATGCTCGCCAATGGCTTGCACAGGAGCGGTTAGCCGTGCAGCGGATAGATGTAGGCGGAACAGCGTCGCGCTCGCTGACGCTTTACCTGCAAACGGGGGAGATTCATATAAAACAATACAACACTCGCACGGCCAACAGCGCCTGAGTATGTTGTGGAGAATGGCTTTTTTGATGAGGTTGTTATGGCGATAGCGGTACTGGTTGTCGATGATTCTGCCGTCGTGCGACAAGTGTTGACGGCAGTCCTGAATGAAGCACCGGACATCAACGTTTATGCCACGGCCTCTGACCCCATCTTTGCCCAGATGCAAATGCAAAAACGGTGGCCGGATGTGATTATATTGGATATCGAAATGCCGCGTATGGATGGGCTGACATTCCTGCGCAAATTAATGGCTGAGAAGCCGACGCCGGTTATTATTTGTTCCTCGTTGGCAGAGAAGGGCGCGGAGCTTTCCTTGCAAGCGTTATCCGCTGGCGCCATCGATATTGTGACCAAGCCGCAATTAGGCGTTAAAGATTTTTTGTTGGAAACCAAACAACGTTTGTGGCAATCGATTCGCGGGGCAGCCAGCGCGCGTATTTCCCGGCGACGCCATGACAACTTACCACTATCGCCAGCACCGGCCGCTGTTGATTTAGTCAAGATGACGGCAACCACAGACAGGATTACCGTGGTGGGTACTTCAACCGGTGGCACCCAGGCGCTTGAACAAATATTGTCTGCCATTCCGCGCACGTGTCCCGGCATTGCCGTGGTACAACATATGCCAGAGAAATTTACAGCGGCGTTTGCACGACGGCTTGATGGGTTATGTAACGTTGAAGTGAAAGAAGCGGAAAGTGGTGACCGTTTAATCGCGGGTCGGGTGCTAATTGCGCCGGGTGGTTTTCATATGGAAGTACAGCGATCCGGTGCGCAGTACATAACGAAAATTTTTCGCGGCCCGGCCGTGAATCGCCATTGTCCTTCCGTGGATGTTCTGTTTCGTTCGGCGGCCCGTGCAGCAGGGCGCAATGCGACGGGTGTGTTATTAACCGGCATGGGTGACGATGGCGCCCGTGGTTTGCTGGAATTGCGCAACGCCGGTGCACGCACCGTTGCGCAGGATGAAGCAACCTGTGTGGTATTCGGTATGCCGAAAGAGGCCATTCAAATGGGTGCTGCGAAAGATGTATTGCCGCTGTGGAAAATTCCCGCTGTGCTGGAGAGCTGAAAATGATAGAACGCATTGAAGACATTCGCCTGCTGGTGGTCGATGACAGTAATGTGCAGCGGCAACATGCACAGGGACTTGCGCAACAATTGGGTATCGCTGCCATCCTCGGTGCAGCAGATGGTGTTGATGCACTGGGGGTATTGCAGCAGGAGCAGGTTGATGTCGTGGTCATCGACCTGGAGATGCCGGTGATGGACGGTGTTGAATTACTGCGTTCCATTGCGCGGCAGCAATTGGCCAAAAGTGTCATCATCCTCAGTTCAAAAGATCCGGTATTGATTTCCAGTGTCGGCACCATGGCAGAAGCCGATGGTTTGTATGTGCTGGGTACGTTCCATAAGCCCATGCAGGTGGAGCTGCTGAAATGCAGTTTGTTAAGATTTTTGCAAGATAATCGCACACCGCGAATAGCGGTTCAGAATTCTGCTTTACCGGAAGTAACGGCGGTCGAATTAAGCCGAGCGCTCGAGCGTAATGAATTGAGTTTGGCATATCAACCCAAGTTAACGGTGCAAGGTTTATTGTTGCGCGGCGTTGAAGCCCTGGCGCGTTGGCACCATCCCGAAAAAGGCGCTATCTCACCTGGTTGTTTTATTCCCCTGGCCGAGCGCCACGGCATCATCGACGTGTTAACGCGTCATCTATTATTAAAAGCGCTAAAACAAAAACAGCTATGGCAACAGCATGGCTTGCGTTTTCATCTTGCGTTTAATCTATCGCCGCTGTCATTGGCAGATCCGCACATGGCCGACTGGATGACGCAGCTGGCGACCGACCATACTATTCATCCGTCCGATTTGATTCTCGAAGTTACCGAGAATGCGCTGCTCGGTGAATTGGCATGCGCGATTCAAACACTGGCACGTTTACGTTTGAAAGGTTTCAATATAGCCATTGACGATTACGGTACCGGCTTCGCCAACGCCCAACAATTGTCGCGTGTGCCGGCAACTGAATTGAAGCTGGATCGATCCCTCATTGATCGCGTGGCATCTCGTCCACAACAGCGAACTATCCTGGCCAGCACAGTTGATCTTGCCCGCAACCTTAAATTGTCTACCGTGGCGGAAGGCGTGGAGACCCTGGAGGATTTTCTGGTGGTGAGTGAATTGGGAGTCGATCAAGTGCAAGGTTTTTATTTTTCGCGTCCCTTACCGGCAGATGAACTGGTCGCCTGGTTGCAACACGATTTAAACCAATGTCGCAAGGCATTGCAATAGTGATTGAACTGCCTGAGTATTTACAGATCCTATTTTCATATTGACTGATGCATCAGTGATTGTGTGCGTTTCGTGAAGAAAATCTGAGAACAAAGATCTGTGATGAAACCCGTGTTTCAAAAAATCCTTGCCGTGTTAACCTTCGGTGCTTTACTGCTGGGGTTGATCGGGCTGGCGAGCATCTGGCACATCCATCGGCTGGTGGCAGGCATGGGTGTGCAGTCGCTGGACTATCGTATCGAAAAATTTGATATTTATTCTGTACAATTTTCCCGGCTCTCTTTTCAATACAGCACCGCGAGCGTCAGCCAGCAAGTCAACGCGGAAGCACTCAGGATTCAGTGGACATGGTTGTCTGCCTTTACACCGCAATTATCGTCTGTCGATGTTGCGCGCCTGTATTGGCAAATAAAGCACGATGATGAGACACCGCCAACCTCCTTAACATCACCTTTCACCTTACCCGAAGACTGGTCGATACCAGACTTTCTTCCTGCAAGTATCCATATTCATAACGCTCACCTGACCCTGCCTTGTCCCACCGGTGAATGTTATCTGGCGGGCGCGTTGGATCTCCAGAACGCAGAAGATACGTTAAGATTGCACGGGAAATTTTCGCCGGGAAGGATGTTGCATTCGCAGCAGGTTGATATAAAAGCTGATTACCAACTGAATCGACAATTACCCGCATTGAATCTGCATATTGCTGCCGGAGACGCTGTTCACGCACAGCTACAGATGCAATTAATCCGTGAGGAAGAGCTAGCCTGGTCCGGCCAGTTAACCGCGCACGCGCGCTATCCGGAGACCTGGTTGCTGGCTGCCCTGGCGGAATGGCAAATCCGTCTGGACAACCAATGGGCTCAGACAGTGAATCAGCCTATGGCAGTCAGTGCGAAATGGCAATGGGATGTTGCACCGTTATTACAACGCGGTACGCAGCCCTGGCATAAGCTATTGCAGGGATACGCCGAGTTGGATGCGGACATCGCCTCACCTATCGCGGTGGAGAATATCGGCAAATTTTCCGGCGATGCAGTGGTGCGTATAAAAGCCGAAAACGGTGCCCTGGAAACCTATGATGTCTCCGCAGACGTGACGGTAACCGAACCGGTTTTGCCAGCTGCATGGCGATCACGGGGTATTGCTGTTGAACGCCTGGATATTCATGCAGAATCACAATCCGACGCGGTCAGTGTTACTGATTTGCCGATACAACTTGCTATCCGCACAGAAGGCAAATTGCGCACAGACATCACCCTGCACGCGTCTATCGATGCGGTTGAAAAAGCCCTGCATGTGGCTGACGTAAAATTGGATGCACAACTCGCGCAACTTCAGGCGACTCCGGACTTGCAATTTAATCATCTGGATGTGTTGTGGCGCGGTGCCGCGGAGTGGCGAGGGAATCAATTTATATTGCGCGCGCAAGCACCCACCCGTGTGCACGGTGATCTGCAAGCCGGCGCTTGGTCGTTGGCTGCACGCACGGCGAAATTAGCGTTGGATAACCTGACAATATCGGGCAAGTTAGTTGATGGGAATATAGATTGGTCCGAATTACATATTGATACCACGGCTTTGCTGAGCATTGCGCAATTGCAGCATCCGCAACTGCATACCAGGCCTTGGCAATGGCAAGGGCATGGGCAAGGAAACCGGGAGAAACTTGCCGTAAAAGGTGAGCTCGTTCTCAATAATGCGTTGGTCATTTCCCACCAGGTGAAAGCTGATTTAAAAGAAATGCGCGTTGATTGGCAGTTGCACGATAGCTTTCTGCTGGCAGGCAATCCGTTTGCTGATCTCGCCAGGGCGTGGCCGCCTTTGCTGTCCCTCTCACAAGGTAAGGTTAACGGTGAAGGGCAAGTCACGGTAGACTTGAATCAACAAACATTGAAAAACGGATTAGCCACAGTGGTGGTTAATGATATTTCCGGTGTCTACGACACCACCTTGTTTCAAGGGCTCACTGCAACACTTTCTGCGACGGCCAAACCGAAAACCTTCATCCTGGCAACCGATGAATTACACATTAAACACATTATCAAAGGTTTTGTTTTTGGCCCGCTCAAGGCGGCGGGGATCTATGAAGCCGGTTGGGAAAACCCCGCCGAGGGCGAGCTTGCACTGCAAGATTTTTATGTAGACGCTATCGGCGGTAATGTCACCACGCCGGCGCAGGTATTTGATCTTTCCAAAGATAAACAGTCGCTCGCGTTAACGTTAGAGAATATTGATCTGGGTTTGTTGTTGCAGCAGCATCCTTCCACTGAACTCTCCGGCAGTGGCAGAATCTCAGGCACAGTACCGATTGAGATTACCGCCAACGGTGTGAGTGTGCCGAAAGGCTCGTTGGCAGCCCGTCCGCCGGGCGGACAATTGCAGCTGCATTCTGAACGCGCGGAAGCACTTGCCAAATCGCAACCAAGCATGAAATTGATCACCGATGCACTGGAAGATTTCCATTACACTGTCCTGGCCAGTGAGGTCAGTTATGACGAAGACGGAAAATTGCTGTTGGGGTTACGCCTTGAAGGCAGGAATCCGGCACTGGAAAATGGTCGGCCCGTTCATTTCAATATTAATCTGGAAGAAGATCTACCGGCGATGATTGCCAGCATTCAATTGAGCAACCAAATAACCGATGTGGTAAAAAAGCGTCTGCAGGAACACCTACAAAAACGATCCGCCCGTTAACGATTACGACCAACAAAGGACGACATTATGTTCATCATCCGCAGTGGTTTTCTCGCATTGCTTCTCGCTCTGGTGGCTTGCACGCCCACCGTGCAGGTAGCGGTGCCGAATGAACCGATTAATATCAATCTTAATGTCAAGATTGAACACGAAATTTATATCAAGGTCGACAAACAATTGGATGAGCTGTTTAGCGATTCCAGCGGTTTGTTTTAACCCTACTGAAAAAGCGCAAGGAGTTTACGATGAAATTTGTATCTTTAATAAAGCTGAGTGTATGTGGGTTATTGCTGGCGGTTTCTTTGCCGCTGATGGCCATGAACCTGCAGCAGGCTATGAGCAATCTGGGTACCGCTAAAGAGCAGGGGCTGGTCGGTGAGCAGCCGGACGGTTATCTGGGTGTAGTAAGTGCATCCGGTGATGCGGCCGAGATTGTGAAATTAATTAACAACGCACGGCGCGAGCAATATCAGCGATTGGCTAAGGACAATAATCTTGCTCTGCCGGATGTTGAAGCTATGGCTGGTCTAAAGGCCATCGAAAAAACCCAGGCGGGCCATTTCATTCAGGTCAATGGAAAATGGGCGAAGAAGCCTTGATGGCTGTTGGCGCATATTAAATAGAATCACTTGCTATAACGTAATTCGAGATTAAAAAATGCCAACCATTGTTGCACTGGTTGGCACTCACCCGGTTAACCGCTCTCCAAAATTTACAATACTGCTTCCTTCTATACACGCTAACCTGCACCCCTTCGCGCGATGTGGTAGTTTCTATTCCATAATAAAAAACCAATGTAATCCGGCAACATCCTCGGCATAAATATCGGTATTTTAATCACGTCCGTCGGGCGCGGTGTCGCTCATCCTGATTTTTATGCAGGCGCTCGTTAGTGGATCACATTTAAGGAGAGCATATGAAAATAATCAACCTGTTCCGTTATCTACTACTCATCATCCTGCCGCTGTTCTATTCATCAGCAGGTCATGCAATACAGGCGCAGTTCAATGTCATCAACAATTGGGGAAGCGGATTCCAGGGCGAAATCGTTGTCACCAATGACGGCAGCCAGGCAATTCATCAATGGCAAGTGAGCTTTACCGCGAGTTTTAGCATCGTCAACACCTGGAATGCCACGATGTCCAGCAATGGTGGTGGGCAATATGTCTTCTTGCCGGCCGGCTGGAACAACACGTTGCAACCTGGCACCAGTACCCGTTTCGGGTTTATAGGTAATGGTACCCCCAGTCTGAGTATGTTGACGGCGATTGTGCCGGGAAACAGCAGCGCAAGTTCGACCGCCAGTAGCGCAATATCTTCCGTGTCGAGCGCGTCTTTATCCTCTCTTCCCGTCTCGTCCTCTGCGTCGAGTATTTCGTCGTCTTCTCTTTCGCCATCCTCCAGTAGTGTGCCGGTATCAAGCGTATCGTCGGTGAGCAGCAGTCAAGCCTCGAGCAATTTGCCCGTGTGTAGTATGGGTAGTACGCGCACCGACTGGGCAAATAATTGCGCAGCAACCGCACCGTCGTGTGTGGCTGGTACCTGGCGTGCACCGCAAGACGGTGGTGAGACGAATGCACCGTTACGCCTCGAGACCGCACACTTTGCAATCTATTGGAAAGACGGCACCAATATCACCACGGCTGCGGCCCAATCGGCAGCGAATACGCTGGAAACAATTTGGCAACAGTATTTTGGTGCCCCGGTATTCTTCCCCGAGCCTTATTGCAACACCACGCAAAAATGGAAGGCAGCGGTACACTTTGACAATGATTTCCCGCTGTGGGGTGGTGGTTGGTCGCGCAATGGAATCAATTATATGGGCATGTGGATTGGCCCGGGTGCGGCAAGTGACTCCTGGGGATTGGCTCACGAATTTGCGCATGGCGTGCAAGCTCTGACACAAGGCTTTCCGGATTGCGGTGGCGTAGGCTGTTGGATATATGAAAGTCATGCGAACTGGATGCCGCATCAACTTTATCGCAACAATGTGCATTGCTCGGAGATGCTGGTGAATATGCCGCATCTCTATTACGGTAATACGCGTGATCGCTATTGCAACTGGCAATTTTTTGAATTCATCAAAAATAAACATTGTCCCGCAGCAGTCAATGACATGTGGACCTATAACGCACCGGCAGGTCAACGCGACCCCTGGCAAAAACTGATGCTAAGTCAGGGCTGGGATATTGAGGAGCTGAATGATTTGTTCGGTGAATGGGCGATGCACAACATCACATGGGATTACCAGGACCCGGACGGTCGTGACCAAGGCAGTGTGTATCGACAAAATTATGGTTCGCTTGCAAATGATCCACAAAATTACACTGCGCGTCGTTTACGGCTGACGCAATTGGAGAGCCTGGATAACAGCTGGGCGCAAAACCGGCGTTTTGTGTCACCGTATCATTGGGCTCCGCAACGCTGGGGGTATAACGCGGTACGTTTGTATCCTGAGTCCGGCAGTAACAGCGTACATGTCAAATTTCGCGGTGTGACACAGAGCGGGGCCAATTCCGGGTGGCGCTGGGGATTGGTGGCCACCAACAGTAACCTGACCAGCGCACGTTATAGCGACGTGCAAAGTGGCACCGATGGCGAATTGCATTTTTGTCTGACACCAGGAGAACAATTATTTTTGGTTGTAGTGGCTACGCCGACGCAATACCAGAAAATTACCTGGGATAATCCGTCAGACGGTAAAGCCTATCCGTCCATTTATCGCTATCCGTATATGGTGGAAGTACAGGGTGCCTGGCCGCAAGGTTTCCAAAATGGTCAGCGATCAGCCTGCCCGGCAGGAACGGTGCGTCACAGTAACGGTGGTGGTTGTGCCACCAGCAATACACCTGCGAGTGTGTATGTCGGACCCTATGCAAAAGTTATCGGCGGTAATGTCAGCGGTACAGCGCGTATTGAAGATCATGCGACGGTGATTAACGGTACCGTATCCGGTGGTCGAGTGGGTGCGATGAGTTTGATCGGTGTCGCCAGTCATCCGCATCATGGCGCGTCCAGCTTTAATGTCGGTAGTAATGCAACGGTGCGTGCGACCTTTTATCCCTTGGGCTGGTTTGGTAATAACCAGAGTGTATCGGGTAGTGCAACACTTCTGGGCGATCTGGAGTTTATCGCCACGCAAAAAACCGGTAATACGTTTTACGGATTTGTGTCTAATGACTGGAATGGCGTATCTTCTATTACGGAAGTGACGGTAGCGCCGCCTTACAACTGGCGACCCTAGTGGAGGAAAAGATGACCCGCTATATCAGCGGGTCATCTTTTTTCTTTATTAGTGCTCCACTTTTAATCGTCTTTTCCTCGTCGACCTTTCCTCATGCGCTGTTGCAATGTGTGGCAGGGTGCATTAATTGCTACTATTAAAACACTCAACGACAGAACAGGTTTACGTTATGGAATCCAATGAACATCGCCTCAGCATGAGTATCTTGATGACTCCGGATATGGCCAATTTTTCCGGCAAGGTACACGGTGGCGAATTATTATCTTGGCTCGATAAAGTTGCCTATGCTTGCGCGAGTCGTTATGCCGGGCGCTATGTGGTGACATTGTCAGTGGATCGGGTCATCTTTCGCCAAGCGATTAATGTAGGTGAGCTGGTGACTTTTCTCGCCTCGGTGAATTACACCGGCAATACGTCGATGGAAGTGGGCATCAAGGTGATTACGGAAGATATTCGCTCAAAAGTGGTGCGTCATACCAATAGTTGCTATTTCACCATGGTGGCGCTGGACGATGATGGCAAACCCATCTCCATAGAGCCGTTAATACCGGGGACAGAAGAAGAAAAGCGGCGCTTTGAAGAGGCAAAACGGCGGCGGGAACTGGTGCGTAGGCAGGAAGCTGAGCATGACGCAATTAAAAATGAAGTGAGTAAGATGAGTCTCTAATTGTTCGCTCCGAATGCGGGTTGTATCGCTCATGCCGGGATATTTTTTGTTAAATAGCTTGTCCGCCGCTTTTCTATCGGTTTACATTCCCTTCGCCTGACGGCACCTTGCAGCCAGTAAGCCGCAAGGTCGCACCTAAAAAAATAAATCATTATCGAGGTTTCTATGTTGAAAAGCGCATTGTTAGTCCTGGCTCTCTATACCTTGGCGGGTTGTGCCCATCACCCGTCAAATTCTTCTGTCTCTGCCGAGGGGTTTTCCGGGGAGAATGTTCGGATGATCGGGCGTTTCGAACAAAATAAAGATGACGAAGCTGCCTTTACCTGGTCGGGCTCGGCTCTGGAATTCCGCTTCGAGGGCACAGAGGCCGGCATCACTATCGCCAGCAATGGCCGGACCCGTTTTGAGGTGGATGTTGATGGTGCTGTTTCAGATTTATGGGTCAAGGAAGGTGAAGCTTATTACACGCTTGCATCCGGACTGGAAGCAGGTGTCCATCAGTTGCGCCTTACGCGCTTGACGGAATCTTTTTCGGTGGTGACTCGCTTTACCACTGATCCCCACACCGACGGAAAATTGTTGCTGCCACCGGCGGCACCGTCACGTCGTTTGCTCGCTGTAGGTGATTCCATTACCGCCGGTTACGGTGTAGAAGGTGCTAGTCAGGCTTGTCCTTACGCGCCGGAAACCAGCAATCAGCAATTAACCTATGCGGCGCTGGCGGCCGATGAACTGAATGCGGATCTGCACACCATTGCCTGGTCAGGCATTGGAGCCTGGCGTTCATACGGCGAGGAGAAGCCGGTTAACCCTACAATCCTTGAACGCTATTCCCGCACGCTCGCTGACGATCCTGAAACTCAATGGGACATTACCCGTTATCAACCTGACGCTATCACCATCGCCATCGGCACCAACGATTACTGGCAGGGCTCGGTCACGGATGAATATCAACTGAGTATGATCAGCTTGATTGATCGGATTCAGAGTGATTACCCCGACGCGCCAATCTATTTAATTGTCAGCCCCATGTTGAGCGGCGCGGCGCGCGATGATCAGAAAGCCCGGTTAACCGCCATGGAAGAACAGCATGTGCATATGCTGGATCTGGGAAAAATTGAGCAGGCCGATGGTTACGGCTGTGATTACCATCCCAATACAATTACCCAACAACGTTCCGCACAGGCATTGGTAAATCGTTTGCGCGCCGACCTGGATTGGTAATCGCTTTATGTAGGTCGGATTACGCTGTGCTAATCCGACCTACGATATTTTCAGGATTCTGTGGCGGGATTGCCGACGGGGTGTCTGTCGGTTTTATCGCGCTGCTCGGCGAGCAGTTCTAGGGCTTCGCTCGGTGAAATCAAATGGCGTGGTGTGAGCAGGCTGACAATAATACCGGCTAACAAAGCAATACTGACGGATGGCAAGATGGGATTACCTAATGCACTCATTGCCGTCGGTGTCAGCATGATGGCAAACGAGGTTGCCGACGCACCCACCAGCGAGGCAATGGCGCCTTGCCAGGTATAACGCGACCAGAATTTTCCTAATACACCGCAGGCAAACATACCGGACATCACGGTAGAAATCATATTAGTGATGTAAGTAATAATATCGTCCGATGCCAAGGCAAAACTTAGCGCGAGTCCGGTGACAAATATCACCCCGATGCGTGAGTAACCAATCATTTTTTCTTTGGCCGGTGAGCGCCCGGTAACAATAATAAAAATATCGCGTAACAAAATTGCTACACCGGCAATAGCATCCGAGCTGGCGCTGGACATGGTGGCGGACAAACCGGCAATCAACACAATAATACCGACATATAACGGCAATACTTCCAGCGCGAGAAATGGAAACGCAAAGTTGCGATTATCCAGTTCCGGGTTGAGCGCAAAGGCAGCCATGCCGATCAGTGCGGGAATAAACGAGAAAAATAAATACAAACCGCCGGACATGATAAACGATTTCCGTACCGAACCGACGCTGGCCCCGGAATAGATTCGTTGACGAAATGAAGGCGTAGCGAGTACACCGACGGCCACCACCATCATCAATGACAACGCATGCAACGCACCGACTTTATCTATTGCCAGAAAACTGATATTGGCGGCGGGTTGCGCCGTCATCATGGCATCCCAACTACCGACCTTGTCGTTGGCAAACAAGGCCATCAGGATAAAACCGAAAAATAAAATAATGGCCTGGATGGTATCGGTCCAGACTACCGCGCTGTAGCCGCCGATCACAACATAAATACTGAATCCCACTGCAATAATAATCTTGGCGGTGGTTGCATCAATATCAGCGATCCATGCCAGGTACATGCCGCCACCGAGAATGTGGGCGCCCAGCCAGCCGATACACGCTAAAAAAATCAGCACACCGACAATATTTTTTACGGCGCGATTTGCTCCCACATAATACGAAAGCTCTTCACTCATGGTCATAAATTGCAGGTCGCGCGTGGGTGCAAACCACCAGGCGGTTAACAAAATACCGATGGCGCCACCGATACCGTAGAGCGCACCGGCCCAACCGTTGGCATAACCGAAACCCACAGCACCCATGGAGGAACCGGTGCCGACCATAGTGGCTACCGTGGTCCCCATGGTCAGCAGCAGCGGCAAGCTGCGCCCTGCCAATAAAAAATCATCACCGTCTTTTTGCTTGCGCGAAACAGCCCAACCCAGCCAGATTAAAAACAATACGTACACCGTGAATGCAATTAAAAAGGCCTGGCTGTTCATAGGATTCTCGTGATTATTTTTGCTGTAATTTTAGTGCGCGGCGACAGGGACGCTGCCGCCGGAAGGTGTTAAAAATTATTTTGCAGGATCTTTGTAGCAGACCACCCCGACTTCTACTTTACAATCCACCACCAGATCGCACACTGAACAGATGCGGGCAGGCGGGTGCTCGCCGAAGACTTCACGAAAGACTTTGTTAAAAGATTGAAAATAACGCGCGTCGGTCAGGATCACGGTGACGTGGACTACATCGGCTAAACCGTAACCGGCACCTTCCATAATTTTCACGCAATTGTTAATGGCGAGACGCGATTGCTCAACAATACCGCCTTCGACTACCTCACCATCGGTCATGGGTGTTTGACCGGATACATACAACCAACCACCGGCGGCTACTGCGCTGGAAAAAGGCAAATGCTGACCACCGGTGCCAACGCCGCCTGCGGCACCGAAACGAATAATGCTCATAAGGTTTCCTCACACAAAACTAACGATGATGTTGACGGAGCTTGCACGGCGCGCGCGAGAAATTTGCCGGTACGCTGCGCACTGAGTTGGCCACCGCTATACGACAAATGGCCATTTACCCAGACTTTTTCGAGACCCGCGGCGCTTTGTTGCGGCCGTTCAAAGGTAGCGGTGTCTTTGATGCGATCAATATTGAACAGCACCAGATCTGCAAAATAATTGGGCGCGATCAAGCCGCGTTGATGCAGTTTGAATTCTTCCGCCGACAAACCGGTCATCTTGCGTACGGCAACGGGCAAATCGAACAAGCCCAGGTCGCGGGCGTAATGGCCGATCACGCGCGGAAAGGTGCCCCACAAACGCGGATGCGGATGCGGATCATTAGGCAAACCGTCGGAGCCGATCATGGTGCGCGGGAAGCGCAAAATGTTGCGCACATCGTTTTCATCCATGCCGTGATACACCGCGCCGGCGGGAATCAACTTTTTTGCCGCGTCGAGCAGCGGCAATTTCCAATCCGCAGCAATCTCCGCCAGCAAGCGTCCCCCCATCTTCGGGTGCGGCTCGGACCAGGTAATAAATACGTCGTAATCATCGGTCACCTGGCCGAGATCGAGCGTGCTGGAACTGGCGGAATAGGGATAGCAATCACAGGCAATCTTTTGTGACTGCGCATGGTGTTCCAGATGTTTGATGATCTCACTGCTGCGCCCCCAGTTCCCGGCCCCGGCACACTTCAGGTGCGACACAATCAGCGGAATCTTGCCGTGTTTGGCGGTGGCAAAGGCTTCGTTCATCGCCTCGATGATACCGTCGAATTCGGTGCGCAAATGGGTGGTGTAGATGCCGTCAAAGCGGGCCAGCTCTTCCACCAATGCCATGACTTCATCGGTGGGTGCGTGGATGGCGCTGTTGTAGGCCAGGCCAGAGCTCAACCCCAACGCGCCTTGGGCCATGGCCTCACGTAATTGCTTTTTCATCGCAGCGATCTCCAACTGCGTGGCCGGGCGCTGCAAGTCGTCCATATGGTTGCTGCGCAACGCGGTATGCCCCACCAGCGCGCCCACGTTAACAGCGGGCCGGGCGGCTTCAACGGCGGTGACATAATCCTGAAAAGTCGGGTAACTATAATCCGCCTGTTTGCCCAGCAGGTTCATGGGATTGGGCGGTTCGCCGGTCAGGGTGACCGGGCTGACGCTGATGCCGCAATTACCCACAATAACGGTGGTGACGCCTTGGGTAATCTTGGCGCGCATCTCCGGGGCTTTAATAACCTGGGTATCGTCGTGGGTGTGGACATCGATAAAACCGGGGGCAAGGAATAAACCCTCCGCATCGATAATGGTGTGGGCGTGGATATTGCTGCCAGCCGGGTGGAGCGAGATCCTTTCGTCAAGTATGGCGACATCGGCAGCAAAGGCCGGAGCCCCGCTGCCATCAATAATGGTGGCGCCACGAATCAGGGTTTCGTACATCGTCATCACTCATCGGGGTAAGAGTCGATAAGCCTGCCGGGAAACCGCTGAAATGGCTGATTTCAGAAGTCCCTAGTCCCCCAGGGGCAAACGATCCTTACCGTGTTTGTGTATATCCAGGTTGTGCTTCAAACGCCGCAGTTTTTCGCGGCTCTTACGTTTGTTTTTAATGGCCAGCTCCGTCGCCAGTACATCGATCGCCGCCATCATGACGTAGCGCGATGCGCTGGGTTTGAAGATGTAATCTGTCTCTATCGGCTCTATGGGTATCACCAGATCCACCGATTTACCCAGCGGAGAATCTACCGGGGTTATCGCGATGGTCTGTGCGCTGTAAGCGCGGGCAATCTCTGCTGCCTCATTAACATCCGGGCTGTAACCGCCCAGTGACAAACAAATCAC
>CAMPIG010000065.1 GCA_946886255.1 uncultured Cellvibrio sp.
TACCTAATTCCTTACGGAAATCCACGACTTGATACACTTTGACCGGAAGGGCAAAACCCTTGACCTGTATCTCGCCTTTATCACGGCACATGATGGAGTCTTTTACCAATGACCAGGTTTCGTGGGAGATAAGAATCTCATCCGGGTCAGCGGCTGACTCCAGGCGGCTGGCCAGGTTTACCTGTGTGCCGAGTACCGTGTAATCCAGATGGCTGGACGTACCGAAGGTGCCTACAGTGCAGAAACCGGTATTGATACCCATACGAATTTGCAGTGGCTTTTTAATGCCCTGGTTGAACCATTCCAACTGCAGGGATTTCATTTTCTTCTTCATGGCGATAGCCATGGACACGCAGCGCAAACAATCAGCTTTTATACCCTGACTGTTGCTATCACCATACAACACCATGATGGCGTCACCCATAAATTTGTCGATGGTGCCGCCGTAGTGCGTCACGATCTTGGACATCTCTGTCAGGTAGTGGTTGAGCAAATCGGTAAGTGCTTCAGCTTCCATCTCTTCTGACAGTTGGCTGAAATCTTTAATGTCTGAAAAGAATACGCTGATTTTTTTTCGCTCGGCCTGCAGAGTCTCATCGCGACCTTGATTGATGGCTTTCCATACCGTTGGTGGTAGATAGCGGGAAAATTTATAAGCGCGGATTTTGTGCCATTTTTGTTCGTTTTCCAGTTGTTTCTGGCTCATGACCAGCTTGCGAAACCGCTGATGCATATACACAGCATGAACCAGAAAGTAACACACGATGCCAATCAGGCTGGCGGCGCTGATCTGCACGCTAGTGCTGAGGATGAATTGGGGTTTATGCAATAACAGGCTGACCAGCACGCCCGCCGCAAAGGCCGCGTTGTCTTCCATCCAGCGACGAATGCCTCCGCTTAATAGTGCGTTAAACTGGATAATCGTCAGGAAGAGGACACAAGGCAGGATGCTGAAATTGATCAAGCTCAGAACCAGACCAATAAGGCCGGCATCCACGTAGGAGAGCCAACGCAACAGGCTGATTGTCGATTCAGGGGGGCGTTTATGGGTAAAGTGGTAAGTGGCGTAGGGGTAGAGCAACAGCAGGACAATAACAACAACATACAAAGGATTTATATTTTCCCAGTTTGTATGAGATGCCAAAGTGCCCGCGGCAGCAAAGCATATCAGCGCCCGGAAATAGTACTGCTGTAAGGGTGACTCGGTATGGGCATTCACAGAGGAAGTCTTACTGTTCATTTGTTATAAAAAACCTTAGTTTTATGCTGCCGATAAGTAGCCATCCCTAAAGCAAAGACTGTTCCTCAACAAATTCATGTAAAGGCTTGGTATTAAACGTTTTTTCACGACAAAAGTCTATTGCCGTAGAACGTCAAATCTTTCGTTTGGCATAGTAATCAACCTAATGATCACCGCTGCAATTTCAGTTGAAGGTATTTGTCTTCCAGTTCTGCATATTGGGTCTGTAGGATCAAATGATCCGCCCGAAGATTCTTTAGCGCTTCATCAGCTTGTAGATTTGTATTGTCCGATAAAGTAAGTTTCAATTTATCGTTTTCCTGCTCCAATTCAATAATGGTTGTCATGACTGTTTTGCTCTCTCTAGCAAAGTAGTGTACGATCTCTTTAATCCGTTGATTTTCTTCTTGCGTGGTTTGAGCTTTATCAAGTATGAGTTCTTGTTGGTGGAGTTTTTCCTGCGAACTTTTTAATTCGTCCTCTATCAGCTTCACACAGGTTTCAGCTTCTTGTACAAAACGCATTTGCCGTTGTAACTGTTGTTGCAGATCTTGTATCGCCAATTCCTTTTCTTCGGCCGTTTTGGCATCCTCCAGTTTACGTTGCAGTTGATTAATGATGCGATGCTGGTCAACTGCCACGTTGCGCAGCTTGATAATTTCATTGGCGATATTTGGATCTGTTGGAGTGGTACGAATGGTTTTATAAAGTGCGGCGGGATTTTTCTCCAATGCCTGACGGCCGTTCATCATGCTGTGATGTACATCGTGATAGGCATTGTGATAGCGACCAAGCAAGTCGGTGAAGTAAGCTTTGTCGTCGACACTTTCAGCCATGTCTGATAACTGTTGGTAGTAGCTCTGAGCATTTTCCTGAGCTTCTTGCCACTGCTGTTCGAGATCAAAAAACAGCTGTTTGAATTTTTCCAGATTCTCAATTCGTTTTTTGCAATTTGCCAGCTCGGTTTCTAACGTGTGTGTATTGGTTTGAGTGGTTAACAGGCCAGCTAACTGCTGCTTAAGCGAGTCCCAGCGAATAATGGGTTTATCGCCATCAAAAGACACGGCAGATTCTTCTGCTGTCAAAAAGTGATGTCGGAGCGCGAGGACTTTTTGCATCAGTGGAGCATCGGGCATTTGCTCCGAGCTAATATCACGACTTCCGGTAATACCCTGATATTGAATACGGGTGATCTCAAGTTGACGGGCAATGTGTTCGCGATAGTGGTTTGTCTTCTGTGGTGGGATTGAAACCGATTGATTATTTGGCGGTAGCTTGCCGTGGTGCGCCAATAATTCACGCAGCTTCCCCTGTTGCCGGTTAATTAATTTTCTCTGATTGCGGAGATACAGCAACAGAAATACACATAACAACATAAGCAGAAGATAGACTTCCAGAGCCGCTACAAGAATGTAATTGGATACCTGCATGGGTATTCTCGATAATATTTGACCGACGATTTAGGCATAAACGTAGCCCGTTCGCTCGTGTCATTGAGTATGGTACAGCCTTCTCTTATATGCGAGTCGCTGGCTACTTGCGGGTGGGCTGATACAATCGATCTTTTGTTTGTTGAGGAGGTAACTATGGATGCGTTGGAGGCACTTCATCAGCGTGTTTCTGTCAGTAAGCTCACTGCGCCTGCGCCTGATGCAGAGCAACGTGAAGTATTATTCAAAGCCGCATTGCGCGCTGCTGACCATGGCCAAATGCGCCCATGGCGCTTTTTGGTGGTGGAAGGGGAGGGGTTGAGTGCCTTGGGCGAGCTATTTTGCGCAGCGGCTGTGAGCGATGACCCAGACCTGGTGCGGGAAGTTCAGGATTCTTACCGCAAAATGCCGCACCGGGCGCCGATGATCATTGTAGTTATTGCCGCTTGCCAGGTTAACCCCAAGGTGCCGGAGATTGAGCAGGTGATTTCCGCCGGCGCTGCAGCACAGAACTGATCACGGCCGCCTACGCCCTTGGACTTGGCGCCATATGGAAGACGGGTGCCATGGCCTATCATCCCGTAGTGATTCGGGGTCTGGGTTTGCAAGAGAACGAGCAGATCATCGGTTACCTTTATATCGGAACGCCGACTAGTCCCTTGGGCAAAGCCAACCCGCGTTCGACGAGCGATTTTTTTGCAAATTGGCCTGCGCAATAAGATTGCGTTTGATAAATCACTTGTGTACATTAGCGCCCCTTCGAGAAACCCCTTAGGGCGGTAACAGTTTTATACGGTGAGGTGTCCGAGTGGCCGAAGGAGCACGCCTGGAAAGTGTGTATATCGCAAGGTATCGAGGGTTCGACTCCCTCCCTCACCGCCACATTAAAAGACCCGGCTAGTCCGGGTTTTTTTATTGGCGCCAACAAAGTGATTAATGTTTGCGCATCTTGTTCAATAACTCGCAACTCACGGAAGTTATTGAAAAAGATAAGAAAAGTTTTCCTCGCTTTTACAATGAAAAGCTTGACTCCCCCAAATCGGATCACTAATATACGCGCCTCCAAACAACGCACTCGTAGCTCAGCTGGATAGAGTACTCGGCTACGAACCGAGCGGTCGGAGGTTCGAATCCTCCCGAGTGCGCCATACAAAACAAAGGCTTAGCTTTAAACAGCTAGGCCTTTTTTATTTCCACCTAAAAATTTCCTTCAAAAACTTAAAAAATTTGATCAGATCCTTCAGGTTTCTGGCAGACAACACCGCGCCAAGCTATTACAATTCACACTATTCAGCGCAATAACGATAATAAAAGCTCATCCCGTCAGGGGTGGGCTTTTTTTATGTCTGTCAGATTGTGCTGAAAAAATCCCTTCGTATAGTAGTTGATGTGGAGTGCGCGAATGTTTCCTTTATTGCGATTGATGGTATTAAATCATCGGGTTATCAGCAGGGGCAAAATGACCGGGTTTTTGAATATTGAAGGAAAACGCGCAGACGGTTATTGGTTTTAAGACCTGGTGTTGCGCCAGGCCTCGTTATTTTCATGCTGGAAGAGGATTTTCTGAGTGCCTCGTTTCCAATGTCAGGTTACTCGGCGTTTCGGGACGCTGTGACAGCACCTCAGTGAAGGCCAGCTCAATAGCAGCAGGCTCCCGTTCCCGTTTGATACGCTCAAAAAATATTTCAGCTTGCGGGTATTGCAAGCGTAAATACATCAGCCATTGTTTGATTCGGTTGCCGCAGTTTTTTTCCAGATAACACGGTTTGGTTTGTTGATAATATGCAAACAATAATCCGCAAATATCGCCCCAGGAAAGAGGCCGATACTCTTCGCCATGTAAATCTGCTTTGATACGTCTAGCGAGGTCCGGACAGGCGAGGAGTCCGCGTCCCAACATCACATCGTCACAACCGGACTGCTCGCGGCAGCGATGATAATCCGTCAGGCTCCAGATTTCTCCATTAGCCACTACCGGTATGGTAAGGCGTTGCCGGATGTCAGCAATATAGTCCCAATAGGCCGGCGGTTTGTAACCGTCTGCCTTGGATCGAGCATGAACGGTAAGTTCATTGGCTCCGGCATCGGCCACGGCTTGTGCGTTATCCAGATAGCTGCTGCGATCGTCGTAACCCAGGCGGATTTTGGCGGAGACGGGAATATCCTGGGGGACGGCATCGCGCACGGCCTTGACGATGCTGTAAACGCGATCCGGTTGCCGCAACAGGCAGGCTCCGCCATCGCTTCTATTAACGGTTTTTGCCGGACAACCAAAATTAAGGTCAATAGATTTAGCCCCGGCGCGTACAGCTTCCATGGCATTGATCGCCATGGGCTCAGGTTTGCCCCCCAGTAGTTGCAGCTTTACCGGAACCCCGTTGGGGGTAAGGCAATTGCGCTCAAGCTCGGGGGCAAAGCGAAAAAATACCTTGTAGGGTAAAACCTGTTCCGTTACCCGAATAAATTCTGTTACGCAGCCGTCAAGCCCACCGATTTGTGCAAGCAGGGCTCGTACATGGTGGTCTACGACGCCCTCCATCGGGGCCAGCATGATTCTCATGGGTTCAGTGGATCTCGTTGCGTTTACATCATTGTTGGAGTCGCCATGGTGGCGTGTGCGCGCATTCTACGCTTGATTGGAAAACGGCGCAGGTTGTTGGGCAATAAATAGTATATGGCGGGTATGGGGAGGTCATACACTAGTAGCTACATTTTTTAATAACCCATTGAAAAATATTGAAAAATTGAATTTTTGGTGGATGAGAGTCTGGGGGCTGGAATAGGCCCAATTCGATGGGTTTGGTTGCGGTGGTTGGGCAATCAAGCTACATTGTCGCCCCTCTCGCCTGTCTGGAGCGATTGTTGCTAACGCGATCGAGGCAGAGTTCATGAATAATTCATATAAATTCCCGCCAAGTCGGGTCTCAATCTCTGCAACTTGATTTGCAGACACATGAAAAGGGCGGTCATATGCAGGACTCTTTGATGCAACAGGGTGTCGATCTCATGCTTTACGGTATGGGGACTGTGGTGATATTTCTGGCCATTCTGGTGGTTTGCACGGCGCTGATGTCGCGTCTGGTACAGCGTTATTTTGCTGAACCTGACGTACAAGCTGCATCGGTCAAGATGGTTGAGGCAGATCATGATGCGGTCGATGCGCGTTTGCTGGCGATTATCAAATCTGCACTGGATCAGCATCGGGCAAAACGACGTTAATCAACACCGTGCGCACGAATGAGTACAAAAACGAATAGAGAAAGGTAAGCACCATGAGCGATGTCAAAAAGCCCTTGGGTATCACTGAAGTTGTTTTGCGCGATGCACATCAGTCGTTATTTGCTACACGCATGCGGTTGGATGATATGTTGCCCATCGCCGCCAAGCTGGATGAAATGGGTTACTGGTCACTGGAAACCTGGGGTGGTGCAACCTTTGATGCCTGTATTCGCTATTTAGGAGAAGATCCCTGGCATCGCATTCGCGAATTGAAAAAGGTTATGCCGCGCACGCCAATGCAAATGCTGCTGCGCGGTCAGAATATTCTTGGTTACCGTCACTATGCCGATGATGTGGTGAATAAATTTGTTGAGCGTGCGGCCCATAATGGCGTAGACGTGTTTCGCGTGTTTGATGCCATGAACGATATGCGCAACATCGAAACGGCACTGCAAGCGGTAAAAAAGCAGGGTAAGCATGCGCAAGGCACTATCTCCTACACGCTAAGCCCGGTACACAACATCGATTTGTGGGTGGAGCAGGGGAAGCGGATTGAGGAGATGGGCGCTGACTCCATCTGTATCAAAGACATGGCCGGTCTCTTGAAACCCTACACCGGGTACGAATTGGTTAAACGCTTAAAAGAAACCTGCCAGATTCCTGTACACCTTCACTGTCATGCTACTACCGGGTTGTCCACCTCAACAATTGTGAAGTGCGTTGAAGCAGGTGTTGATAATGTCGACACCTCTATCTCCTCCATGTCCATGACCTATGGTCACAGTCCTACCGAGTCGGTCGTTGCTATTCTGCAAGAAACCGAACGTGATACCGGCTTGGATATCCAGAAGCTGGAAGATATTGCGGCTTATTTCCGTGAAGTCCGCAAGAAATACGCAAAATTTGAAGGTACTCTGCGCGGTGTCGATTCGCGGATCCTGGTTGCTCAGGTACCCGGCGGGATGTTGACCAACATGGAAAGCCAGTTGCGCGAACAGAATGCGCAAGATCGCTTTGATGAAGTTCTGGCCGAAATTCCCCGTGTGCGTGAAGACCTCGGTTTTATTCCTCTGGTTACACCTACTTCCCAAATTGTTGGAACCCAGGCAGTACTGAACGTCCTGTGCGGCGAGCGGTACAAAAACATCAGTAAAGAAACGGAAGGTGTACTTAAAGGTGAATACGGGGCGACGCCCGCTCCGGTGAATGCGGAGTTGCAGCAACGAGTGCTCAATGGCGGGGCACCTGTCACCGGTCGTCCGGCTGACCTGCTGGAACCCGAGATGGAGAAGTTGACTCAGACGCTTAAGGCGCTGGCAGCAGAAAAAGGCATCGCCCTCGCGCAAGGTGAAGCATTGGTTGATGACGTCCTCACCTACGCACTCTTCCCTCAAGTCGGTTTGAAATTCCTCGAGAATCGTAATAATCCAGCTGCTTTTGAGCCTGTACCCGGCGAGGAGCGCGCATCCGCTGTTGTCACCTCGGAGCAAGGTGAAGAGATTTATACGGTCTCCGTTGAAGGCCAAAACTACACCGTCACTGTATCGGCTGGTGGTGATATTACTGGCCTGGTGCCATTGAATGGCGCTGCGGCGTCCGAAAGCCATGGTGATGTAACGGTAAGCGGTGGTGAGTCCATCGTGGCACCGCTGGGTGGCATTATTTGTAAAGTGCTGGTCAAGCCCGGACAAAAAGTCAAAGTGGGCGACACCCTGTGTGTACTTGAAGCTATGAAGATGGAAACGGAAATCAGTACCTTCAAGGCCGGTACAGTTGTCGCGGTGGATATTCAAGTGGGTGACAGTGTCGCGGTTGGCGATGTGTTACTGACCATTGCCTAGTTGCGGAGATAAGGAAACGCTATGGAAAACTTTATCCGCCTGTGGCAAGACTCCGGCATCCATCACCTGCAATCCGGCCAGTTCATCATGCTGCTGGTTGGTTTCCTGTTGCTATTTCTTGCTATCCGTAAAGGCTTTGAGCCGCTGTTGCTGGTACCTATTGGTTTCGGCTGTATTCTCTCCAACATTCCGGGGGCTGGTTTGTCCTTTACGGCGTTCGAAAGTGCGCTTGCCTTTGGCCATACAGATGTCTACCAAGCGCTCGCCCAGGCATTGGGTGCGGCACAGGATGTCACAGCGGCTGAATTGGCTGAGCTATACAAAAACGCAACAACAGCTGTACAGGTGCAGACTCACCGGATTGCTGCTGACTATGGTTTCAGTGACGGTATGTTGTATGTCTTTTACAAGGTTGCTATTGCCAGTGGTGCCGCGCCCTTGATTATCTTTATGGGTGTTGGGGCAATGACGGATTTTGGTCCGTTGCTGGCAAACCCCAAGACGCTGTTTCTGGGCGCAGCAGCGCAATTCGGTATCTTTGCGACGGTGCTTGGTGCGGTGGGTTTATCCAGTATGGGGTGGATGGATTTTTCGATCGCCGACGCCGCCGCCATCGGTATTATCGGTGGCGCGGACGGCCCGACCGCTATTTATGTGGCCAGCATTCTGGCGCCGGATTTACTGGGCGCCATCGCTGTTGCCGCCTATTCCTATATGGCCTTGGTACCTCTGATTCAGCCGCCCATCATGCGTGCATTAACGACTAAGGCCGATCGTCAGATCAAGATGCAGCAGCTACGTGAGGTTTCCAAGCGCGAGAAGATCCTGTTCCCGCTCGTGTTGCTGGTTTTGGTCGCTTTGTTCCTGCCCAGTGCAGCTGCCCTGTTGGGTATGTTCTGTTTTGGTAACCTGCTGCGGGAGTGCGGCGTAGTAACGCGCCTGAGTGAGACGGCCCAAAATGCACTGATCAATATCACCACCATTTTCCTCGGCCTCGCAGTGGGCTCAAAACTGGCAGCAGATAAATTTCTTGATCCCAAAACCCTGGGGATTCTCATCCTGGGGATGCTCGCCTTCGCGATAGGTACGGCGATGGGGGTGTTGGTGGCCAAATTTATGAACCTGTTGTCAAAAAACAAGATCAACCCGTTGATCGGTTCAGCGGGGGTCTCTGCCGTACCGATGGCGGCGCGGGTGTCCAACAAAGTAGGCTTGGAAACTGACCCGCACAATTATCTGTTGATGCATGCCATGGGGCCCAACGTAGCGGGCGTGATCGGCTCAGCCGTTGCGGCTGGTGTCATGATCTCCATGGTATCCGCCATGGGCTGATAGCAATGACGGTTTTGCGAAAGCTCTTTCCGTACACCGGGAGGAGCTTTTTTGTTTCTCCCCCTTTATTTTGACTACTATGCTTACCAGCATGGTGCTGAGGATTTACCTGTGGAAAATATGCCATTCGCTAGATTGATCAATCATCCCCAACTGCTCAAGGCGTTGGAGAGTCTGGAGTTAGTTCAGGCTACGCCTGTGCAGGAAAAAACTATTCCGGAGATACTGGAAAATAAAAACTTACTGGTCAGCGCTAAAACGGGCAGTGGTAAAACTATCGCGTTTTTGTTGCCTGCGTTGCAGAAAATATTGACGGCTACACCATTAAATCCTGTCAGTACCCGAGTACTGATTCTGAGCCCTACGCGGGAACTTGCACGACAAATCGTAAAAACAACCCAGCAATTGTGCCGCTTCACTGGCATTAAAGTCGCGATGGTGACTGGCGGCGACGAAATGAAATATCAAAAAGCTTTATTGCGAAAAAATCCTGAAGTGCTGGTGGCAAGGCCAGGTCGTTTGGTGGAACACATCCGCCATAAATCGACAGATTTTTCCGGATTGGAAATCCTGGTCCTTGATGAAGCAGATCGAATGCTGGATATGGGGTTGAGTGAAGACGTATTGGCAATTGCAGAGACCTGCTACCCACAACGCCAGAATTTATTATTCTCTGCAACGCTGGAGCAGCGCGGGCTGCGGCATTTAATCAAGCAAGTGATGCAGGAGCAACCCGCTGAAGAAATTGCAATAGAAGATACCAATAACCGCATTCAGCAACAGATTATTCTGGCTGATGACGACAAACACAAAGAAAAATTGTTGCTTGCCTTGTTGGCCCGCTCGACCTATGAAAAAGCGATTGTGTTTACCAATACAAAAATAAAAGCGGCCCAGTTGGATGGTTTGTTACGCTATAACAAATACAGCATCAGTGCGCTTCATGGTGACATGACCCAGGATCAACGCAAGCGTTCGCTGGATATTTTTCGTCTGGGGCATACGCGTGTTTTGGTAGCCACAGATGTTGCCGCAAGGGGGTTGGATATTGAAGGTGTCGACCTGATTATCAATATCGATATGGCGCAAAGCGGTGATGATTATACCCATCGTATCGGCCGTACCGGTCGCGCCGAAAAAAGTGGCCGGGCCGTCTCTCTGGTAGCGGCGAGCGAATGGAATCTTATGAGCAGTATCGAACGTTACCTGAAGGTTAGCTTCGAACGACTTACGATACCCGGTTTGGTGGCCAGCTACACAGGGCCCAAAAAAGTGAAAGCATCCGGTAAAGCGTCGGGAACCAAAAAGAAGAGGCCGGTTGATGCTAAAGCGCCGGTTGCCAATAAGGTTAAAGTGCGTGAGAGGGATAAAAAGAACGTTGGTAAACGCCGTGCACCCAGTGCCAATCCAATAAGAGCTGATGAATCGGTAAGCTCAACCAAAACACTCGTTGATGGTTTTGCACCCTTACGTCGCAAACGCACTGATACCCATGACCTGGGTGACGAAGACTAAGTTCCCTCAATTTGTTCTCGTCAGACTTCTTTTATAAGAGTCATGATCAGCTAAAAATATTTTTTATATTGCGCATTGACCACTTTTAAATTTGAGCATAGTATCAAGTCAAGGTGGCTAAAAAGAATGCCCCTGAAAATCAACAGGTCGTTCAGATTTGTTGTGCAGGTGTCACAGGCTTGTCATGGTGAAGCTGTAGAAGTTATCCATGATAATCAGTGATGGTAATCACTTATCGTTGAAAAAGGGGTGTGGGCGAGGACGCTGGAAGGCACGTGTAATTTGTGTAGAAGTTTGCGTAAAACAGAGCAGGCGTTTGTACCAGAAATTTTTGAAGATTATTAACTATCAAGAGTTTTCTGAGTGAATCCGCCGAATGTTAACTTTGAACCTGAAGGGGATTTTAACCCATGGCGAAAAGATCTCACGCTAGACGCAATAACCACCATATGTTCACCGAAGACAATAGCTACCGAAGCTCGAAACACAAGTCATCACGAAAGCAGCGAGACGACGACAACATCGTCGAGATCAAATCCCGCTCCCAGCAAGTCGAAACCGCATACTCTCCCCCTCGCTCTCCCCAACCGCTCCGCGCCAAGAATCACGCCCAACAACAATACATCACCGCCATCCAGAATCACGCACTGACGTTCGGCATCGGCCCCGCCGGTACCGGGAAAAGTTATTGTGCGGGTGCGCTGGCGGCGGAGGCATTGGAGTCCGGACGTATTGAACGGATTATCCTGACGCGGCCGGCGGTAGAGTCGGGAGAAAACCTCGGTTTTTTGCCGGGCGATCTGGACCAGAAATTTTCGGTTTATATCGATGCCTTCCGCGATATCCTTAACGAACGCCTTGGCGCCGGCACGGTGGATTATTGCCTGCGTCATGGTCGCATCGTTGCCGCGCCGCTGGCTTTTATGCGCGGCAAAACCTTCAACAGCAAAACCTTTGTGATTCTTGATGAAGCACAAAATACCAGCCTTGCGCAGATGAAGATGTTTCTGACGCGCATAGGGGAAGACTGCAAAGTTGTTATCAATGGCGATGTAAAGCAAAGTGATATTCGCGGTCCCAATGGCCTTGAAGATGCAGTGCGTCGCTTAAGTAATCTACCGAGTGTTTATGTGCATGAGTTTGAGCGTGAAGATATTGTGCGCAGTGGTCTGGTGCGTGACATTATTGATCGCTACGAGTTAATGGATTGATGTAATATTTAAAACGCGCTGCGGCTAACGCAGCGCGTTTCCTCCCACCTCTCTTGTATTCCCGCACATCAATGGGCATGCTGTGGTTTTTCATCACGTCGATTTTTATTACCCATGCTGTGTTTTATTTGCCCGTTGTGTCGCGAACCCTTAATTGAAAATCCGCAAGGTTTGAGTTGTTGCCGTGGACATCAGTTTGATCGTGCGCGCGAAGGTTACTTTCATTTATTACCCGCCCACCATAAAAATTCCCGCCAACCGGGTGATGCCAAGCTACAACTCCAGGCGCGTCGCCGTTTTCTTGCCGCTGGTTTTTTTTCGCCATTGGTGAATGCATTGCAAAGTCATCTTCCGACGAACACACAATGTGTTCTGGATATCGGTTGTGGCGAAGGCTACTTCACCAATCACTTGGCTACACTGCTGGATACCTCTGCGCAGGTTTACGGTATTGATATAGCAAAAGAGGGAGTACGGCTAGCGGCCAAAGGCAGCCGTGCGTTCTATGCCGTTGCTTCCAGTTATGCCTTGCCCATTGCGGATCACAGTATCGACGTTATCACGCGCGTTTATGCCCCCAGCAAAGACACCGAGTTGGTGCGTGTGCTGAAACCCGATGGGCGACTCATCATTGTTACGCCGGGGCAAAACCATCTACTGAATTTACGTCAAACGCTTTACCAGCAAATTCGCCCGCATCCAGAGCCTCAGGCACCTGAGGGGTTTGTATTGCAGGAGACTCACCAACTCAGTTTTGAACTGGGTATATCTGCCGGTCCGCTCACGGAATCCCTGTTACAGATGACGCCCTTCGCCTGGCGATTAAATGAAGACGCGACTCGGGAAATGGTTGCAACCGGTTGGCGGGATCAGGCGGATTTTCACGTAAGCATTTATCACCGGGTTTGAAACTTTACCAAAGCCTGCTTGCGCTCACCGCAAAAACGCGGCAGTCTAGCCGATGTTAAGGAACCTCTGAAAAATGTTGGCGAGGTAGCCAGCGCAAGGCAAAAACAGGTGAAAAACGGTGGGACCGACCCTCGGGTTTATACGGAGTAAATGAGCATTTTGAACGGTCCCCGCTGCGGCCTGTTTTTAACACCGCGATGGCAACGCAGGTAATTTTTCAGAGGTTCCGTAGGAGTCAGGGAATAACAGGGAGGCTTTATGACAGCAATAGCAGATTACAACACCAAGACCGGCCAATGGATGTTGGTGATCCATCGAGTCACGGCGACCAGCGCGGAGGTCTGGGTGGGCACTTTATTTCCCACATTGAAGATGCCCTTGCATGCGCAGGTTGAGTTGGTGTTGCCGGATGGTTCGACGCGCATCCATCCGATTGTGAAAGTGGACTGGCAGCGCCCCTTTCGCAAAGTTAATCAACGTTTTTATGTGCTTTGTCGTTTTGATGGTCTTCAACCTGCAACCCGGTATCGGGTGGTTTTCTCCCGCCGAATTGAAGCGATTCCCTGTTTAATTGAGGAAGCCTGGCAACCCTTGCGCTCGGGTTGCTTTGACACCTTGCCCATCCGTATCCCCGAAAAAGGCTGCAAACCCTTTACCATTGGCCTCGGTAGCTGCTTCTACAACCATCGCGATGGCGGGCAAGCGGCGGCGGCCTATCGCACGCTTTACGAACGGGGACCGGATGATGTCCGGCCGGATATCACCGTGCTGGCTGGCGATCAGGTGTATCTGGATATCGGTTTTGATTCACTTTCCCTGCTCAATACGGAAATCCGCCAGCGCATTGCTGACGATTATGCGCTGCACTGGCAGGCGTTAGGCAGCATCTTTGGTTGTGGGGGAACCTGGATGTTGCCGGACGATCATGAATACTGGAATGACTATCCTTTTTACGATGGGTTGATTCCTGCCTTGTTAGCGCTAAAGCTGGCGCGCGTGAGAAGCACCTGGACCGCGTCGGCTAGCGATGGCGTGAAGAATATCCAACGTTCCCCTTTGGTAGAAACCTTTTCCGTTGGCAATGACTTGTCGGTTTGCTTGGCAGACTTGCGTTCCCATCGCAGCAAACACCAATTTATTTCCCAGGAGGGCTTTGTACAACTGGTGTCCTGGGCTCGTTCCTTGCGCTCTCCCGGTGTATTGGTAATTCCGCAATTACTGATTGATGAGGAAGATAAATGCGAGCGTAACCTGCTGAGTTTTTCCCGCCAATATCGTGAGCTGCTGCAGGCTTTGGCGCATACCGGTAACGATATTGTCGTGCTCTCGGGTGACGTGCATTTTGGACGGATTGCCCGGGTGAACCTGGGCAACAATGGCGGTCGCCTGATTGAGATAGTCTCTTCACCTATGTCTAACCTTACCGGCTTAAATGGCATCGCCACATCTGAAGCAAGATCCAGCCCGGATTTTTTTCCGGATCCGCGCGCGATCCGCATCCCGGAGTGGGTGCCAGCCAAAGTCACTTATGACAAGTCTTTTCAGGTGAAAAGCAAACCGGGTTTTCTGATGTCAGCCTACCCTAAAGCGCGCACCGGGGAGCATTTTATGACCGTGAGCTTCAGCCGCTTGAACACAGGCGAGATAGAGTTATCGGTCAACGCTTGGCGGATTCGTGAACGCTGTAAGCCGGATAACCTTCCCATCAACGATTTTGAACAGCCTTTCAGGATGATTCTGCGAAAGGTCTGATCCTCATCCAAGCCAGTGGCGCCGAAGTAATATTGTGTAATTGCTATGGCGCCAATTTCCTTATTCAATTCGTACCTTGATGGACAGATAAAGCGCATAAATCAGCTTATCTGGTTATATCAGGTAAACGCGTAATTACAATTATTGTGAACCAGGTGGAATATAAGGTATCATCTCGCGCCAAAATGATGTAGATTTGAGCGACATGATTGTTTGTTGAGCAATCCTCCAGGACGGTAATGACGGGTCGGACCCGAGCAACCTGATCGCCATTTTCCCCTACGCCCTTAATCTAACCTCGGTGCTGCTTTATACAGCTCAGGCAGGATACTGGCGTTTCCAGCAATATCAGTAACAACAGGAATAAGTGGATGAGCAACCTGCAAACCCGTGGTTATCGCAGCCAATTTCTCCAGGTCGTATCGGTGGTTATGGCGGCTTTGACCGGTGCCGCTGTGCTGACAACGACTGCCGCCCAGGCGCAGGAAACAACCACAATACGCGAGGTGGCCCTGCAAGCGATCGAAACCAATCCCGAAGTACAAGCCAACTGGCATGCTTTTCGAGCCGCCGCCGAGGATGTCAGTGTGGCACGGGGTGGTTATCTGCCCTCCGTGGATTTGACCGCGGCGGCTGGCAAGGCAAGCCGTGATTACGACGGTCGCGGCAGTTATGACAGTGGTCAGGCCGGCATTTCATTAAGCCAGATGTTGTTTGATGGCTTTCGCACCAGCAGCCAGGTGA
>CAMPIG010000066.1 GCA_946886255.1 uncultured Cellvibrio sp.
TATTGCAACTGACAGAATTGATCTGTAAACGCTGAGTCCACACTGTGCCTGCGCCATAGCGGACTAATTTCGTACCTGAGAACGTGCAGGTATTATTTTCGTTAGCGCAATACTGCCAGGATGTAGCTTGGGCGTTGGCGAGGCTCGCACCCGTCAGTAAAAAAATGGTGAGGCAACTTTTCAGGATCCGCGCTGATAGCGTTAATTGCATTGGCATAAAATTCTCCGTAATTAATCAGTGTTATTGCATGATTTGGAATAAAAGTCGGAGTGCAAAGAACGAAACGAAAACATCAATGGCTTTTTATTGTTATGTAGAGACCTACGCATGATCCTCAAAGATCTTTTAAAAGACTGTGTGAAATACCACATAGCATGATTATTACCGAATCAATGCAAAAAAAACCGGGTTGCAAAATATGCCTGGTGAGAATATTGAAGGAAAGTAAATTTTAGTCACACACCACCTGATCACGACCATTCAACTTGGCTTGGTAGAGCGCTTTATCTGCCCGGGCGATTATGCTTTCCAAGGTGTCATCTTCCCGGCGTGATGTTGCGCCACCCGAGGCGGTTAGTTTGCCTACCACTGGAAATAATTCTCGATTAATTGCAGTGCGCAGCCGTTCTGCTACAGCAAATACACTCTGCTCTGCAATGCCGCGAATCACAACCAGAAATTCTTCGCCGCCCCAACGAATCAAATAGCCGTCACTGCGTAACGCGCCACTTACACGCATTGCAAATTGTTGTAACACGCTATCGCCTATCAGGTGACCGTGGGTATCGTTAATCTGCTTGAAGTGATCGATGTCCAACATAATGATACTGCCGGCAACGCCGCTACGCATAAAATCATCAAGTAAGCGTTGGCCGCCCCAACGATTGTATTGTCGCGTTAGCTCATCACGCTCGGCCAATGTGTGCATATGGGAGTTATCATGCTGCAGGCGCTCAATTTGCAGGCGCACCCGGTATTGAAACGGTAGTAAAACCAAAAGCAATAAAATAGCCAAACCATAACTCATAAACATTTCCTGGCCGCGCGAAGACCACAATTCCTCCTTATGTGTCAATAAATAACCCAGAATTGGCAATGCGTTTAACACCCAGGCGACGATCATGATCGGAAAGGCACGCCGTGGCGGAAGTATGACCATCACCAGCACAATCAGAATAATGAGGAAGGAGGAAATAGGCGGGAAAATGTTAATCAGCAGAATATCGGGAGACTGATTCGCGCGCAGGCTGTAATACCAGGCCGGCAATGAAAGCGCGGTAATGCCTACGGCAAAGGCTGAGTAGACTACGTGTAAAAGACGCTTCGGTTGGCGTATCAACCAAACCGCAAGTGCAAGGTTCGCGACGGTAACCAAGGGCGGTATCACCAAATCCATAAGCTCTGGTTCTGGTTCCAGGTAGTGCAGAATGCTAGTGGCCAGGCCGATAGATCCGGTCAGTGCAAGCAGCACCAATACTCCCCGGTAAAAAGCACGCTCATCAATAGATTTGTTCTGCATTCTCTATCTGTTAAACCGTCGAGTTAAAGTTTGGCCCATATTGCGCAATGTCGGACGCCATCGGGTGAAGCCAAGCATCTTATAGCCTTAAGGTAAAATGACAAGCTATGATGCAGCGCCAGATAGTAGGGTAGGATCAAAGATGCAGTCTGGACTTTTATGGCCCTGGAGAGCATTGCTGCTGAAAGTGAGCTATAAATACGCATACCCGCGGAGCGAGTCGATCATATGAATATTGTCTACAGTATGCCAGATGAAAAGATAGTCGCGTTAGCGTTTGCCGAGCTGCTACAAGATCCCCTTGCCAGAAAAATCCTTGAGCAGGATGCCGTTGAATCTCCGACAGAAGCAAGCCATCTAAGCCGGTTTTATTGGCGAATGGTCGCTCATTCAGCACGAAGCGGAGTATCCCCACCCTGTGAAAGCGGTACTGAATTTTGGATAGACAAACTTCACGATTCCATTGGCGATTATCTTAAACGGGCTGGATACGCTGCTGAGTGGGATGAAGTAAAAAATAAAGCGTAATGATTTACAACATGGTGCTAACTGATTTCTTGTTGTTTGATCAGAAACGGATAATATTTCGCGCTATTAACAGATTGAAGTTTGACCGTCTTTTCTGCAAAATCCGTTTTATCTTTACGGCAGTATTCATCTAACTTAACAATAAACAGGATGACTATCATGAGTAAAAACCAAAAACTTGGCTGGGGTTTTCTGGCAGTTGGCTTTTTGATTATTCCCTTGTCCTATGCGCTTTTCAGCCGTGAGGCTTTTGTCATCACTACCTGTGTCGGCCTGATGGCAATATCGTTTGGCGGTTTTCAGTTGTTCATCAATAAACCCTATGTTCCCCACACAGCTACAACGCCTAAAGGTCGTAAAGCTAGCCGGCGTCACTAAACCGGTGGCCACTACACGTAGATACTGCCTCGACTCCGTATTTCAACAAGGAATCATTCATGAAATTTCTCTGTCTCGCTTATGAAGATGAAAATATCTTCCATCAAATGCCGCACGCTGAGTGGCTAGCGTTGCGCGATGAAACCCTGGCTTATGTGGATGGGCTTCGCCAAAGCGGAAAGCTGGTTATGACCGAGCCGCTGCAAAGTGCGCGCAAGGCCAACACCGTGCAAATTCGCAACGGCATTTCTTCTATTACTGACGGGCCGTTTGCGGAAACCAAGGAGCAGTTGGGTGGATTTTTCCTGATTGATGTTAAGGATCAGGAAGAGGCTGTGCAGATCGCCTTGAACTGGCCGTCTGCACGTTTAGGCAAGATTGAAGTGCGGCCCATTGAATCGGGGTTGAGCACTGACACGCGGTATAACGCCTTATAACCAAATAGTTGATATAAACGGAACTAAAAATCTTGCGCGCAAAACACGCAAGGGTAAAATATGCGCCACAGCAAAAACCTGCTGTAGATTAATATGATTCATAAATAAAGGGACGATCTCATGATTAAACTTCCTGGATTATTGGCAATTGCATTTCTCTCGCTGCCCTTTTCGGTCAATGCAGCGATCATCGACATCGAATATTCCGGTTACGTGTCAGGCACCGAAGGCAATGGTCTTGGCTTCAACTGGGGCGATACCATCAATGGCACATTGCGTATTGATACCAGCTACTCGTCTGGCGACGTTTGGAGTGAAACCGATAAAGCACGCTATGAAGCGGGGCCGGATCAGTATGATCTGGTTTCGGGCTATCACACCGGCAATACTGGTAGCTCAGTGGATTTTGTTGAAATTTATAACGATTCCCACGATGACTTCATGGGCGGCTTTGAAGATTTCCTGTCGATCTCTGATTCCAATTCAGAATTTTTCTTCACCTCCGACAATACCTACACATCGGATTTCTTTTCCATTCAATTGCAATTTGCCTTCCAGGGTATCGATTGGATAACCAGCGAGTCTTTGGATAACCTGAATATTCTGGTAAATGATTTGGTCACCATGGGGCCATCCTGGGGTGTGATGACCAACAGCTACGGCTCTGGTGATTTCAGCGGTAATTATTCAGCCTATAGCGATACAGCGTTTTTGAATTTCACCAGCGTGAATATCAAGTCGATTGATGTTCCTGCACCGGGTTCACTGGCATTACTGTTGATTGGCGCGGCCGGGTTATTGGTGTGTCGCCGCAGAGTATAAAGTAGAAGACTTCCATCGTGAAAAGAGCCCGCTATCGGGCTCTTTTTCTTTCAGATTTATAAATCCGCTTCAAACTGTATCACCTGCCCTGCTACCAACCGGTCACTTTCAATCGTCAACACGGGCTCGCTGCCACCAGCAGCGATCTCCACTTGCAGCGATTCACCAGGCAACAAACTTTTTAGGGATTGTTCAGCCCGCACACCATTGACTGCAACATAGGCATCATAATAAATCGGCGCGATACCGCGGTTCTCAACAGTGACCACCGAATGCGATGATGATGCTTGAAAGGCTGTGATATGAAATTTATAACCGTTCGCCATGCCCGCTTGTTTGATACGCTCATTGCTCTGGTATTCCGGCTGATCGTTGCCGATCATGTAGGTGATGTTGAATTCCTCGCTTAATGCCTCGTAGGTTCTGCCGTACATGCCCTCAACGTTGAGCGCATTTTCCTGGTCATAATCGGAGTAGTACTGAGCTCACCGCCGTGGGGGGAATGTGCATAGCGCGCGGTATGGCCGAATACTCGCCACATATCTGCATTGTAATCCGCGTGCTCGCTATGCATAAATGAATCATCGAAATTGCCGAACTGTAGCGCCCGCAATTCAGCATCATTGGCTATCGGAGTATTACTGCTGTCCCGGCGTCGATGGAGATGCTCCAATGTTCGGTCGCTAGCTACCCAGACACTGGTACCGTTATTGTCGCTTTTGTAATTGGAGATAAAAGCGGTTTGGAAGATGGTTAGGTTCTCGGTGGGTGCCCATTGGAAAGCCTCGTAGAAACCGATACGCTCTCTCTGGAAGTTGTCATCGCCCCAGCCAATACTGATTTAGCTCCAAAATAACCTGTTCAAAAGAAAACAGCTATTTATTCGTTTGTCGATGGCACGCTGGGTTATCTACTTATAGAAATAGGCATGAGATGCACGGTGTAGCGTGAACTCACAGAATTAGCATCGCCACTTTTATTAGCAACCACAAAGAAAAAAGGCCGACTTCATAATGAAGTCGGCCTGTAGTAACTATTAATTATTCTGCCAATGTAATGGTGGCACTTTTAATGGTGACTGTGCCTGCCGTTGCGAAGAATTGGAGCCCGAAACTTGTTACATCAGGTACATCAGTAAAACCGGAGCAGGTTAATGTTTTATCCTGACCGGCGACAATCGGGGTAGCCGTCCAACAAACCCATTGCTCACCGCCTGTATCTCCCCAGTCGTTGTCCATTGCAAAGAACTGAAGAAGAGCGTCATTACCATCGTTGCGATTGGTTACGAAAGCCTGATCAAAATTTAAGACTACGCTAACGGTTGCACCATTCATATTGATTGCTTGGCTAAAGTTTACCTGAGCAGACTGATTCGCGGCATTTAGTGTGAATTCAATATTTGCGGCAGAGTCATTCTTTACGACACCCTCTGAAACACTCCAGTTACTTGGAGTTGTATCAAGTACGATGACGTTACTTGCGGAAGATGAGCTGCTTGAAGAGCTACTTGAACTTGAAGAGCTACTTTTCTTTCCTGCACCGATTAAAAGTGCATCCATTACTTGTTGGTCACCTACCGCCGGAGTGTTACGGTCAAACAACCAACCCGGACTAGCGCCGATTTCCCAAATAAACGGAAGCATCCCATTTTCCAGCGCTTTTTGGGTGACGTATTGGTGAAAATATGCACGTGAAGCGCGATGCAGGGTGAGAGCGTCACCAGTGAGTTGAGAGCGATATATCGCGGTAAACTCACCTAATACCACCGGAATTCCACGATCCACAAATTTTGCTTTCATCTTGGCAAATTCAGCATCTACATAATCTTCCTCACCCCAAGTCGCATTACGCTCTGGATCAGTGGTGGAGTGATAGTCTTTGCCCCAGTAATAGGTCATTTTCCCCCACTCCTCGTCCTTATCCATAATCGTAAAATTGAATGGATAGAAATGAACTTCAGCCATTTGACGGCCAGTTGCAGTATCGGACGGCATGGTATCCCACTCAGTGGCGGCCTTTTCGATGTTTGTTTTTGGCGCCTGTATCACGAGTACACGATAGGCATTTTTCCCACCGGTTGAACGGACAGCGTCCACAAAGGTTTGGTGGTATCTGTCAAGATCAGCCATATCTTGTTCGGTTTCGGCATCTGGCTCGTTGGCACTGGCAAACATCACATGCTCATCAAAGTCACGCAGCTTTGTTGCGATCTGCTCCCAATAGGCTTTTTGCTTGGCATCAACTTTCGCTCTTAATTCGTCGGTCACAGGGCCTTTGTTTTCTCTGGCTAAGGGTTCGGAGAATTGTCTCTCCAACCAACCGCCATCCCAATGAATATTGACGATGACATAAAGGTCGTTATCCACTGACCACTGAACAACTTGTTTTACGCGATCGAGCCACACAGCGCTAATTTCTGCCGTTTCCTGGTTTGCATACTGATCCCAGGAGACAGGTATACGCACAGCGTCCACACCGCTATCTTTCATCAGCTTAATATAAGCCTCGGAGATCAATGGATTACCCCAACAGGTCTCTGCCGCTGGCGTGCAACCATAAGCTTCCATAGTATTTCCGATGTTAACGCCAAGCTTGAATTTGCTAGCAAGCTGTACCGCATCGCTTTCCATTCCCGTCATATCCGGGGCAATAGGGTTGGTGTTATAGCTCGGATAAAGCGCAGCGCTGGCTGATGAAGCTGCAAGACTGGAGGAGCTTGCGACTGAAGAAGAACTTGCAAGACTGGATGAACTGGCATCGACCGATGAGGCATTAACACTAACCGCGCTCGATTGACTGGATACCGATTCAACTACCGACGAGACACTGCTCGAACTAGCACCCGAGCCTGACCCCGAACCGCCACAAGCAGAAAGCAGCGAGGTAATGCCAAGCATTACCAATATATTTATTGTTTTCATAACGGAGATCTCAATACTTATTGTTAATAGATTCGCATCACCGTACTGTCAGTACGGTTGAGCTCAGGCTATTGAAATCCTGGGGGACACAGATAACGCTTTTCGGAAAAAGACTACTAAAAAAACGAAAAGTAGAAGTTTTTTTTGATTTGGCGGTAGTTTGAGTAGGGAGGGGAAAGCTCCCCACTCCCCGAACTCATCGAAAATCGCATCAAGATGTTTTAGAAAAGTTCTCTGGAGGCTTTGGAGGGAAAGTTTTCGTCCAACCGAACTTCGGGATCATAGATATGGTACTCACGCCATAGGCCGAAGCCCACCTGCAAAAATGCGGTGCGTGGATCATGATCGTAACGTTCCGCAAAGGCGGTATAAAAATCCAGGTGAGCCTGTTGTAGTTCCGGATGCGACCAGTCGGGAAAACCCGTCACCACATCACTCGGGCGCACATAGGCGTACTCAAGTTGAACATAGTCGTCCTAGGTTTTTAACACGCTGCTATTGTGTGAATCCGCCCACAACACAATGCCGGTCATCGGCTGCACTTTGGTAATCTGGCTTTGCAGGGGAATATCAGATAGCGTACTGTCGGATGAGCTGGAGGAGGCTGAAGACACGACAGGTATTGAACTGGCGGAAGAACTGGAGCGTTCACTGGCAGGCGAACTTGATGCAGCATCATCCAAGGATGAACCGCCGCCGCAAGCAAACAATGACAAAATACACACCGTGCCGATCAATCTGGTAATTGTTGAATGCATGTTAATTCCTGTTATAAAAAGCTGTAGTCGATTAAGCTATGTCCAGTGGTTCAAATTCCGGCTCTTACTGCTATGAACTGATCAACACCAAGGAATTTTTATACATTGCTGGCGTCATAAATCGATAGCCTTAACGCCTGTGATGTTCATCATTGCCGCCAACAAAACCGACAATTATTGATAAGAGGTTTGCACAATGAAGCTGCTCGCATCGTCCCGCATTTCCGCACTTGTCAGCGTGTTATTTTTTTCCTGTGCTGCCTTCGCAGACACCACAGATGACGTTGCCGAACAGACCAACCAGGTTATCGAAAGACAGGTCACCATTACTGAATGGACGGTTCCCTGGGAGAAGTCCCTCCCCCGCGATCCCTGGGTCGGCGGTCCGAATACGATCTGGTTTGTCGGCCAAAACAGCGATTATGTAGCCACGCTCAACCCCGATAATGGTGAATTCAAACGCTACGCATTAGATGCAGGTACCGGACCGCATACGGTGATCGCCAATAAACGCGGCGCCTGGTATGCCGGTAATCGTGCGGAGCACATCGGCTTGGTCAATCCGGAAACCGGTGCTATCGAGAAATTTATGTTGCCCGGCGAAGGGCCGCGCGATGTACATACCATGGATTTCACGCGCGGCGGCGATATCTGGTTTACCGTGCAGGGCGGCAACCAGATTGGCTTTTTAAAAACCGACACTGGGAAAATCACCTTGCACGAGGTGGCTACCAAAAATGCGCGCCCTTACGGTTTGTTGGTCGACAAGAACGATAAACCCTGGATTGCACTGTTTGGTACCAACAAACTCGCCACCATTGAAGACGGCAAGATTGTGGAAATCACGCTGCCCCGCGCCGAAAATCGTCCGCGCCGGCTGGCAATAACCCCCGACGGCATGGTGTGGTATGTCGATTATGCCGAAGGTCATCTTGGACGTTATAACCCTTCGACCGGCGCTATTGATGAGTGGCGCACACCCGCACAGGAAAAGTCCCGGCCTTATGCGGTAGCCGCCGATAAACAAGGTCGCGTGTGGTTTGTTGAAACAGGTATGCAGCCCAATCGTCTGGTGAGCTTTGATCCTTCCAGCAATACCTTCGGTATTCCCACGGAAATAAAAAGCGGTGGCGGTACCGTGCGGCACATGGTGTATGACGAAAAAGAAAATGCACTCTGGTTCGGCACCGATACCAACACGATTGGTCGAGTGACTCTGCCCTGATAATAAATTCGTTAATAGAATCTGCTATGTCTACCGCGCTAAAACATAAACTTTATATCATCATCTTTGGCACCGATACGCCGGCAGGAAAACTTTTCGATGTGGTATTGATTTATACCATCCTGTTGAGTGTGCTGGTGTTGGTGCTCGACTCTATCGAATCTGTCGCGTCACAATTTGGTAATTTGCTGCTGGCCGCTGAGTGGTTTTTTACGATTGTGTTTACCATTGAATACGGACTGCGCATCTACTGCTCTCCCGGCCGTTGGCAATACATACGCAGTTTTTATGGCATCTGCGATTTGGTTTCCATACTGCCAACCTATCTCAGCATCCTTTTTCCGGGTGCCAATTATCTTTTGGTCGTTCGTTTACTGCGGGTGTTGCGAATCTTCAGAATCCTGAAGCTGGTACGCTATATGTCCGAAGCGAACCTGTTGATCAATGCCATGCTGCATGCGCGGCGAAAGATTTTTGTCTTCTTTATTGCCGTACTCATACTGGCTGTTATCTTCGGCTCTATCATGTATTTGGTTGAAGGCCCCAGTAACGGATTTACCAGCATCCCCAAAAGTATTTATTGGACCATCGTAACGATTACCACCGTAGGTTATGGCGATATTACACCGCAGTCGGCACTCGGGCAGATTGTCGCGGCCGCCGTGATGCTCACCGGCTACTCAATCATCGCTATCCCCACTGGCATCCTCACCGCCGAACTGGCACAGGAGATGGCACGTGAGCGTCGTGCCATTAGCTGCCCCAGTTGTTTGAAATCAGGGCATGATAACGACGCAGCCTATTGTAAAGCGTGCGGTAAATCTCTGGCGCGCGAGCCGTAGTATTCAACACTTCATCAGAAAACCCTTGGTACAACTGGAAAATAGTCTTGTAGTCATTTAGGCTGATAAAGCCCCTCTCGTTTATAACGAGGATGTATCTTGCTACCCGACCTCACCAGCCTCAGCATCCTGGGACAACTGATTCAGACTTTTGGAGTGATCAGTACCGCGTTACTCTTCAATCTGCTTTTCAGGGTCCTGCCCCGTGCCTACTTTCGTTGGTGGGTACGTGCTTGGTTAGCGCTTTCCCTGGCACTGGTTGCCCTGCAAATCGCATTTCGCTGGCCTGAACTGGCCTGGTTAACCTACGGTTATTTTTTTGGCGAGTATCTTTTTGCTATCTTTCTCTGGCTCGGTTTTGTCAACTTTCCCAGGGGGAAATATCCTTATTGGTCGCGCTTACGCTGGCTGTTGCCAATAGCTATCCTCTGGTCCGCTGTATTGCAGGTATATGGCAATGATTTCTCCGCGCAGTTTCGTGTGCATGCCATAACCTTTTCGTTCTCGCTGATACCGGCATGGATCGCTCTGCTAAATATGAAACTACCGATACGCTACCCCTGGGTAAAACTGCTCGCCCTGTTCTCATTGTCACTCTTGATCCTGACATTTTTTGCGAATGGCCTTCTTTTATTCTCAGCTGAGTTTTTAGGTGAGACGCTGGCAAACAATTACAGCGCTTACCAGTCGATCTTTGATCTGATTATCGAGGTTATGTTGGCATTCAGTTTACTAACGATCGCCGCCGTCAATATGAAAGCAACCCTGGAGCGTGCCAACCAATTATTACAAACCGAGCGGGATAATATGGCGCTGCTGGCACACCAGGATTCCCTGACCACCTGCTTTAACCGCCACGCCTTAAGCGAACTCAAGAAGCGTCTGCGCCAGCGTCATGGTGTTGTGATGATGATTGATATTGATAACCTCAAACCGATCAATGACATGCACGGCCACAACGTCGGTGATCAGGCTATTTGCTGTATCGCACGAACGCTCAAGGAATCCATGCGTGCCCATGATTATTTGTTCCGCTATGGCGGCGATGAATTTGTCCTGGTGTGTTTTGATTTGCCGCCCGCCGAAGCTGAAAAGCGCATGCAGTCTATTCGCGAACAGCTCAATGTATTGTCCGAGCAGGATAAGCTTACCTACTCTGTCTCCTGGGGCATAGCAACATTCACCAGCGAACATAACTTTGATTCAGCTATACTCACGGCCGATAAAGCGATGTATGACCGTAAAGCCGAAACACATCAACATCATTAAAATTAAATTTTTAATTGGAGACCGTGACGACCATGACCCTTAGCCTGGGCGTATTTATTATTGTGGTGCTTATTTTTGCTATTCAGGGTTTGCGCAAAGGTTTCTTTGGCGCCTTGGGCGGAATCATCAGCCTGATCGCTGGTTATGCGGCTGCAATTTATGGGCTTAAGCCGGTCGCTACATTGCTCAACGATATGACCGGGCTTGATGGATTACTCCTGTATTTCTCGGCCGGGCTAATCGCCTTTATTGTCGCAAGCCTGGTGGTGGGTATTGTATTCAGCTTTCTGGAGCAAGCTATCTCTACCAACGCAGGCTTGTCTGGTATGTCGCGCTTGGGCGGCATGTTGGTAGGCACCGGCGTCGGCTGCATACTGGGTCTGCTGGTGATCTATGGCATTAGTGTTTATCAGGAATTAAAGCATCCTGGAAAATTCAATAACGATACGCTTATTGCGCAAAAAACCCGCAGCTTGGTGAGTCAAGGCACAGCCAAAATTCTGGAGCAAACCTATCCGGAAGCAACACCTTTGGCCACTGCTTTTGTGGAAGATCCGGTAGAGATGGGCGAACATCTCCATCAGGTATTAAGCAACGAGGAATTCAAACAATTATTACAAGACCCGCAATTTCAATCACAGCTTGAAGAGGGAGATATTGCAACGCTCCTACAAAATCCGGATTTCCAGCAACTGGCCCAGGACGAACACCTGCAGCAGCTGTTACGCCACAGCGACATTGCCCATGCTGAAAATGCTGACGAGATCCTGGCCACGCATATGAGCAGCATCTGGCAAAAGGTACAGCGCAAAAAAAATGATGAAAGGGTGCAAGCCATACTGAACGACCCTGCCCTGCAACACAAACTCCAGAGCAACGACCACATGGGGCTGTTACGTGACCCACAACTACTGGAATTGATGGAACTCCTGTTCACCGATGAGTCTACTGAAAAAGAATGACGATTCAGTCGAGAAGATAAACCACTGGCAGGCAGACCTGTGATAGAAGAACATCCCTTTCATTATTTTTTACCGCAACGCACGCAGCGCTTAATCATCGGCAGTTTTCCCTGCTTTAACGGTTACGACTACGGCGAATGGTTTTACAGTGGCAGTGGGCGAAATGAATTGTGGCGATTATTGGGTGATGTTTTTAACATGCCGACGCACACCCTGAATGATAAAAAAAATTTGTGTGAATGCCACGGTATTGCCCTGACAGATATCGCTTACCGCATCGAGCGCAAAGCGAACAACTGTGCTGATGCTAACCTGCGTATCCTTGAAGTAAATCACACCGGCATAAACGCCTGTTTAGCCGCACAACCACGCATAATTTATTTCACCAGCCGCTTTGTTGAGCGGCATTTTTTTAAGCACTACCCGCATCCCCACGGTGAAACCCGTTTACTTTTATCGCCTTCGCCCGCTGCCAACCGGCATTTGGCAAGCCTCACGGAATACAAACAATTGCGAGCGGCGCGGCGTATCAACTCACCTTATGAGTTTCGCCAACTCAAATATCGCCAGGCACTGCTCGATGATTCGCAAAAATGCTGACGTCTTTGGATTTTTCAATTGTTTAAAACTGAACTTATGTCGCGAACAACCAACCAAGCTATTGCAGGATACTCACCGCTACGCCACTATACCCGGCATATTTTTTCTGATTTCACATTGTCATCAACGGGAGTGTTATGACGAAGGCAAAAAAATTGATCTCCCTGTTGTTGCTCAGCCAGATGTATACCTCTGCCTCAGCAGCCACTACCACAGCAGAAACCACGCTGTCCGCCGATGCATTTGCGAATTGTTTAACACACCTTGGTGAGCGTGCAAAAGCTGAAGGAATTTCAGACGCCACCATTAACCAAAGTTTACTTAAGGCAAAGTTTAATACACGCGTCATTGAGTTGGACAGACAACAACCTGAATTCACCACGACCTTTGCGGATTATCTGAATCGTCGCGTTACCGACCAACGTGTCGCCCAGGGCCGGGAATTATTGGCCAGACATCGCGCCTTGTTGTCCCGCGTCACTCGGGATTACGGCGTACCCGCCCATTACCTGGTCGCTTTCTGGGGGCTGGAAACCAACTACGGCAGTTTCTTTGGGAAAATGTCGGTGGTGGATTCATTGAGCACCCTTGCGTGCGACGAACGCCGTAGCGATTATTTTGCCGGCGAACTTATCGCCGCTTTGCGCATCCTGGATGAAGGTGCAATAGCACCCGAAAAAATGGAAGGCTCATGGGCCGGCGCCATGGGCCATACGCAATTTATGCCGTCCGCATTTTTACGTTATGCAGTTGATTATGATGGCGACAAAAAGCGCGATCTATGGAACAGCACACCGGACGCCATGGCCTCGGCAGCAAAATTTTTACAAAGCCTGGGTTGGCAACAGGCAGATCGCTGGGGACGGGAAGTTAAACTCGCTGTAGACTTTCCCTATCTTGAAGCCGGATTAAATCAACGCAAATCATTGGCTGACTGGCAAAAATTAGGCGTTCGCCAAACGGATGGTTCCGCGCTACCGTATGTGGATATGCAGGCCTCACTCCTGGTGCCGGCGGGACATCGCGGGCCGGCTTTTCTGGTTTACGATAATTTCCATGTCATCATGCGCTGGAACCGCTCGGGGTATTACGCCTTGGCTGTGGGTTATCTCGCTGACCGCATCGCCGGTACCGGTAAACTGATGCAACCGCCACCCGAAGATGCACCGCGTCTGAATCGCGCACAAGTGATGGCCATGCAAGAGCAACTCAATGAAAAAGGTTTCGACACCGGCACGCCCGACGGCATCCTCGGCCCCGGCACCCGCCGCGCCGTCAGCCAATTCCAGCATCAACAAGGCATGATCGCCGATGGCTTTGTGGATAAAAGTATTCTTGGTTTGTTAGGTGTGGATTTATAAACACTGAAACTTTTTTGTAGCAATACATGCATCATTCAACATAAAAAAACGCCGCAAGAATTTTCTTGCGGCGTTTTTTTATTAACCAGTCAAACGATTAACAACCCAGGTTGTTGCCCGGTGTTCCTCCCAATATCTGAATAAAACTTTGATACGAGTTGATCCGGCTTTGCACTTGACCTGGATTACCGCCGTTGCATTCCAACGAACCATTGATGGTGCGAATGGTTTCGCCGAAGCCGTAACCGCCGGTGATGGATGAGTGAGCCGGACGGTAACCAGCACCGCTTTGCGTCATCCAGAACCAGAGCGCGGTGCGCCATGCAGTCGTCGCGTTTTGTGAAACCTGATCAGGGTTAGCCCACAAATCCAGGCCGAGCGCTTGACCAGCGGTACAGTAGTTATAGTTCCAACTCAATTGGATTGGACCACGACCATAGTAGCGTTTGCCAGGTGCACAAACGCCGCAGGGTGTTGCACCACCGGAACAGTACTCACCCTGAGCAATCTCGTTGATATATACCAGACCGCCCGTTTCGTGAGAGAAGTTCGCCAGTGCTGCAGCGGCTTCACGTTTTCTCACCTGAATATCGCCGGTATTGGCAAATGCCGGGAAAGTGCTCGCAGCAGCAACCAGACCACTGTAGGTGTAGAACGAGTTGCGGTTCGGGAACATTTGATTGAATTGCGCTTCGCTCACGACCGCTGCAAAACCACTACCACCCGTCGATGACGACGAGCTGGAATTGTTGCCGCCCGAACAAGACGCGACCGGCTCCCAGAACCATGTACTGATCGTTGGATCGTAACCGGGGTTGTCGTGCTCTGCCATGAAATAGGAACCATTGAAGACCACCACATTACCAGCGTAATAATTGGTACCGGCTGACCACTGCGGGCAAGAACCGCCGTTGTTGCCGCTGGAGCTGGATGAACTGGAACTGTTGCCGCCCGGACAGGATGCAACCGGCTCCCAAAACCAGGTGCTCACGACAGGATCGTATCCCGGGTTAGCATTCTTCGCACGGTAATAAGCGTTGTTGTAACGCACCACAACACCGACATCGTAGTAAGTGCCAGCAGTCCAGTTCGCACAAGAACCACCATTATTATTGCCAGAAGAAGAGCTGGATGAACTGGACGGTCCACCTGTACTGCCGCAAGCACCAAGACTGCTCCAGGCGTTATCCCAGGCCCAACCGGCACCCGGCGCATAGGGACCACCCACGCTGCACCAGCCACCGACGGTACATTGATAAGCAACACCGAGATTTTGCACAATACTGCCATTGTTGTAACTGGCACCATCAGAATACTGTGCCACACCGGAACAGTTATACGCATAAACGTGACCAGCAAATAGCATAGTCGCCAGTAACCCTAGGGCTTTTTTTATATTCATCATCTTTTAATCCTTCGTATTTTCCCGTCTGCGCGGGAGAAAAGTTGAATCAATTGTGAATCGCA
>CAMPIG010000067.1 GCA_946886255.1 uncultured Cellvibrio sp.
AGGTGACACTGTGAGCATGCTAATTCCGCAAAAATTAAAATCGCATTTATGTGCCACTTAATATTTTCTCCCGCGTTCTGAAAAATTTCTGTCCGTTTATTTTAATCAATGAAAAAGTCATCGATTTAAAAATAAGGTTTCCCCGCCACCCGCCAAGCTTAAAAGACGCCTAATGACTTCGAAGAATATGTATAACCTCCGCCTAAAAAGGGAAGGTCCCACATTGAAACAGGATCTCAATGCATTCTCGACACATGGCTTGCTAACCTGGTTAACCCAACCGGTATTGCTACTGTGTATCTGCTTCTGATGTTCGAAAAATTAACTTGATGTCCTCTTCCTCCTTATTTGCCAACAACGATTCAAATTCCGAGAGCTCAGGCCCCTTTCCTTTGAACATCAAGTCAGTGGCAGTCTTGACATAGCAAAATGAAATTTCCTTGTTGCGCAAGTGGACTGCTTGCGAGAGTTGCTTTACCCGAGGGCATGCAATGATTGATGAATGCGCCCCCATTAAAATTGGTAGTTTACTTTCATCCATTGGGGGAACGGCAAACGGCATAGAGTCATTGAGCATAAACCCAATTTCTACAATGGACACTGGAAAAGAACTAAGGTTGATGATCTCAATGCCTGGCACACGATATTCTTCGCCTGTCGGATAATTATGCCCCGTTCCTTTTCCGCCAATTGTAATCTCTTCCATCATCTGCCACTCATGCCATCGCGGTTTGACTCGCATCCGGATCTTTGTCTTTAGTTGCTGATGGACGGTGTTATAGACACCCAGTAACAAACCGCCTACTGCTGCAATCGCTACGATGATGTCTAAGACGTCTTTTGAAAAAAGCTCCGTCATGCGTAACTCCTCCTGTAGGTTTGATATCGCGCTTACCTGCTAAAAGTCCCGTTTAATACGGTCCTCTTACCGAGAAATTTGGTTCAGATCTCGTGAATATTTGCTGGTCAGATGTGGGTCACATACAGGCCAGTGAAAACTAAGTTATGCTTGGGATTTCGCCAGTTGAGTTGAATAAAAGGATGCCACATGCGTTATATTCACGGAAAGCGGGTTTCGCCACTATTACACGAAATGACACCGTTCGAGCGAGAACTTCAACGTCTTGGTAACTTGTGCAGAGAACACTACCGAAAAGAGGCCGACCTGGGGCAAGCGACGAGTGAGACACCGGCGCAGAAGCTGGCACGAGATAGACAGCTAAAGCAGGATCTTAAGCACCTCGCCAACGAGCGTCGGTTAGTTCAGGCTCTTGGGGCAGTCCAGGCAAAGCTGGATGCGTATCGCCAGGGCGGGAGAAAGGTGGCTGGGGAAACTCGTGCCGATGGTGCCGCGCGAAGAGCCTGGATGTTGAAAGAGGATCACCACCCCGCCAGCGTTCTCGCGGACAATATGCGCATGGACGGGAGACCAAAACCCAGCTCAAAGCACGCACCTCATCACATCGTGCCTGGCAGAGGCAAAACCCACTTCTCTAACGACGTTCGTGTGGCGATGCACCTGATGGAGATCCGCATCAGCGATCCGGACAATGGTGTGTGGCTTGTTCATTACCCTAAAGACGCCCCTCACTGGAGTTTGCCGCTGGCTAAGGCGCACCTCTCGATCCACACCTACAACTACGAGCGCTGGATTCACGATCGGCTCATTGGTCTACCCACGGACATGATTTTCAGGGGCATGTTATTTCAGATAAGATCAATGCTCGAAGAGGGGAATCAGCCTCCAGAGATCACTATGCCGCCGATGAAGGACTGAGAATGACCATATATCGCATCAATAATGATGGCTGGAAATATCAAGATCCGAGTATTGATCTTGAGCGGGTCATTGCGAACGTACCAGAAGCGATAGAGGATTCGATTGCCTTCCAGTTCCCCCAGCACAATCTCGCTTTGGCGAGTACCTGGTCGACGGTGCCGTTGAGCTTCAAGCAAATTATGCCTGATTCGCAGGATGTGCCTGATATCTGTACCTGGCACGGTGCCTGCCTCATCCTATCCCCCAAGGCTTACGATGCGATTGGTCAGTTAATTTCTCCGTTTGGAGAGTTCTTGCCGGTGGATTACGAAGGCGCTGTATATCAAATCTTCAACTGTCGTACCTTTGGCCGAACCGATGACATCAACAGCAAGGTTGAGCAGTTTGACGGCATCCCAATGGGTGCAGAAAAGCTGGCTTTCAATGCAGTCGATGTGATCGATAAAGTAATCTTTAAAACCCAGCTCAACCGCTGTGCTTCCTGCTTTTGCGGGGATCTGCTTAAGGAAGCTATCGAGAAAGCAGGGCTTTGCGGAATTCGGTTCGAGACCGATCTCACCCACATATTCCCCTGAATACGTGTTCGCTGTTCGAGTCTTTAGGGATAATTGCGAGCGGCAGATTAATCCATTTGCGCTGAAGGTATTGACTTTTTACCACAGTCGCTTGTTATGTGGTTAAATGAGTCCATAGTAATTATTTAAAGCTGTTGCGAGCAGGCTGCCGGCAACGCCAAGCTCAATTTGCCAGCTTGCATCAATTGCTTTTGACATCATCGTTTGCATCCATAATTTAACGGCTGGACCAAAATTTCCTTTCGTTGCTACTACTACGCTGGAATCTTTATTTATTGCCTCTTTCAATAGTGCGACGTCATCATTTGACACACCGTTTTTGTTCAATATGTCCGCCAAAGATTGAAAATTATTTTTCACAACGTTATTTGATACCTTTTGTGTATTGTCGGCACCAAGTAAAATCGTTACGTTATCTCCAAATATTGCGTTATTGAACAGGTTTGAAGCATCGAATTTTCCAGCAATTTCTTTGACAGCTTCATCAGTGTCAGCGTCTGACAGTTCACCGCTCAATTCAAGTATGAAATCAAGAAGGCGAGACCTCACCTGCATAATAATATTTGAGATGGCGGCTGCAGGTATTTCAGACCACGCTCTTTGCACTATATATCCATTAGCTAAACCTTTACTCAACAATCCATTTGCTTCCATAGGTATTGGGGACTGAAACGTATCGCCATCACTAGAGGAAATCATTTTTTCGACAACAGCTAATGAGTGAGGCATTCGACCCCTTTCCCACATGTCACGGTATTTCTTATCTATATGCCCCATAGGCACCGGGTGAGAGTTTACGTCGTAAGCTCCGTTGGTTGCGTAAACCAATACTTGAGCGTGAACAATACGGTAATCTGGCAACTCATCGTCATCACTATATCCGTTTAGCTCCTTATTTACCCATACCACAAGTTCTTTATGGCCGATCTTGTACAAAAGAACTTTTGTTTTAATCAACGCCTCTGATAGCACTCCGTTGCTAGAGCTGAGAAGCTCTACAATTTCATCTGCAAGTTTCATTAATCTTCCCTCGGAATGTTACTCACATAACACCAGCCATTGCTAGGCACTGATATTGGGTAGCATATCAGTTAAAGCTGCCCAAGCTAACCCACTGAATATGAATCCAACCATCAAACAAATTCTCATTCTAAAAATTTTCGTAGCGTTATATAACCTGAACCAAAAGCCAACTTCATCTGGGCTAGCCAGCGAATACGAAAATTGCCGCAATGAAGCGAGATGGGCGAAGAATGCTGACAAAGCAATTGCGGTAGCTGCAGTGAAGTTAGATACAACCAGATCCTTCCCATGGCCATTCAACCCGCGCCAAAAGTCCATGAACTTAACTTGTTGGGATAGCTTTATAACATCATTTGGAGCATGCTCCCGAGACAACATTGATAACCCAATTAATCCCATAGCAATAAAGGCACTTCCTAAAAACCGCAGAATATCTTCCTTTGCTATTTCTCCACGGACAATAAGTATTGCTAAAGCTGTGGCTGACAAAGCAGCTGAAGAAATGGTAAGGATATTGAGATAATAATAAACTTGATCAATATGACTAAAGAACCACCAGATCAAAGCTGCCAAGCCAGCTACAGCACCAAATGCCAGAGGGATAATTTCATCCCCATTCGATCCTTGGACATTACTGTGATGGTGGTGGTTATTGGTGACATTGTTTTGAGTGTTGTTATCTCCAAACTGATTATTGCCACCATTAACCGCCATATTATCGAATTTACTCAAGCTATTTCTCTCCGTCTTTGAATTTATGGCTGCCTAACGAGGCTGTAAAAAGCGATATTACAAAACCGCCATTTCGAGCCTTTTTGAATGTAGGTTTTGTTCTCTATTCAAGCAAAATTCCTTGCTCGTATTCCAGTCTAGTTGCCAGGTTTTTGAGCATTACGATTATTCATTAACGCGATCGCTAGATTCATTGCCCAATCTTGTTGCTACACGACACTGAGAGCAAATTGCAGGGCTTTATAAATGCGAGGCCCTCGGCAAAGAGCAGCCGCCAATTGTACCTAGTAATCAATCGGCTTAGCCGCTTTTCCTATTCACAGCTAATACAAGCGTCACCGTTCGTAAACCCTATTGGCTTCGTTAAACAGTAGTTGCGTCAGTCTAATGTACTCTGAATTCGGGCGCGCTTATTTTATGGTGACGTTAATGCCGCCGGATTGACCTGCTTGCTCCGTCAACAGAGGTGCAAAGTTCTGAATTGTCTCTCTTACGTTAGTATTTTTTTTGGCCACTGTATCGCCTTTTTCTAACGCTTCGTTCACGGCTCTTCTCAGGGAGTTTACCTGTACGCTGAGGTGTTCCTTCACACTCTTATCCTCATAATTTATGAAAATTTCCCGCAGGGCGGCATACTTCGTTTGGTCAAAACCGGTTATTTTCAGTTTATTGGCTAAATATTCCTTGTATTCTTCATTATCAAGACCGCCATCGGCAACGGCCCAATAAATCAATAGAAGTGTTTCGTCACTGATCGAAGTTGCGCTTAGGCTGTCAGCCACCTTCATTTTAAGTTTATCAATTGATGCTCTTATTTCAATCGCTCTTTTTTCATCTTGATTGCTTGCTGTTGGATTTGCTTCTGGTTCAGCCTTCTGAATTGAGCTGCGAACTAATCGTCTGATTGATGCTGGAGTGCAAATATTCGCATAGTCATGCAGGTACCTGAAGGCTGCGTCAAAATTTTTAGGCGGGCTTTGTCTTATCACTCCTTCTGCACTTTCCATTGCTCGTTTGACCAAGTCCACAACCACATCTCCGTCAGGTCCTAGGAAGTAATGTTTATCAAGTCGGTCGGCGAGCGTCACCCCAAATGCGGTTGACAAGGCGAGTTTCTGTATTTCTTCAGTTTTATCGTCAAGAGCTAGAATTCCAGTTGCTAGAATGGTACCTGCTAGAAAAACTTCTTTTGTGAAGTTGTTCGTATTGTCCAGGCCAGCCAATGCATCTAGGTGCGAAAAGCATAAAGTTCGATTTAGGTTGATGCCCCTCGCCATATATTTCTCTGCAAGCGATTGATCAGCTTGACTGTTAAAAGAATTAATATACTCTTCGAATATGTGGGCTTTTTCTAGATCTGTATCGTCAGGTGTGCGGGTGCTCGGCGTGGCGTTAATGTCACCTTTAAGAAGATGCATTTCCGTCGTGTATTTAGTGGGGCTTGTGTTCAGCGCATCGAAATATGTGCAGCCACTGATCACTGTCAAGATACCAAATTTAAATAGCCATGTTAAAAGATTCATGTCTTCGCTCCTTGCACTCCAACCGCTCACTGTTAAATGGATGCTTATTTGACGTGTTTGGGTAAGTCTATTTCATCAATCGCTAAATAATGCCCCGGAGGTTTTTTATTGCAATTACAACGTATTACACGCGGACGCAGGGCTGAGGGAACGCCAATATGTGGCTATGAGGTTGGCCAATGGAAATGCAGCAAGATCAAGCCCCGTTAGTCCGACGTGCCTACTCCATTGCGCAACCGATTATTGCGGGATCATTTAAGGCTGTGATTCAGTTTGATAATTTCTTACCCGATTCCCTCGTTGATTATACGTACCATGCGTTTCTTCGTTGTTGTTCTGTTGATCCATTTGCTCACTCTCGGCAGTTTCGCTAAAGCCGCTCCAGAGTCTTTCTCCGAGGCCAAACGGCTCATGCCCACGATTTATCGTGATTTCGCTGAAACATTCTACTGTGGCTGCTCAATAACCTGGACGGGTGGACCATCGGGTCGGCCAGATCACCCGTCGTGTGGGTATAAAGTTCGAAAGCAAACGCAACTAGTGCGGACTAAGCGCATTGAATGGGAGCATGTGGTAGCCGCCCACACGTTCGGCCAGCAACGGCCTTGCTGGCGCTCTGGAGGGCGGGACAACTGCACAGCCAATGATCCAGTGTTTAGAGCGATGGAAGCGGATATGCATAACCTGGTGCCGGCAGTCGGGGAAGTTAATGGTGACCGTTCAAACTTCCGATTTGGCGTCCTGCCCTCAACGCCGTATCAGCATGGCCATTGTCCCGTAAAGATTGATTTCCAGCAGCGGGCCATTGAACCTCGCCTGGAGATCCGTGGTGATATCGCACGCATTAACTTTTACATGTACGACCACTATGGTTTGAAACTGAGCCGGCAACAGCAACAGCTTTTCCTAGCCTGGCACCATGAAGACCCGGTATCAAAATGGGAGCTTACGCGTAACGACCGGATTGCGCGCGCCATGGGGCGGAGCAATCCCTATGTGACGGGGCTGAAGCAGTGGCAACTGAGCAAGGGTGGCGTCGCAGCAGCGCCGGAAGTAGCTACAGCCGTAAAACCTCAATCTGTACCAACGAGCATTCGCGGCAACCGGAATTCAAAGGCTTACCATTTACCGTTAGGGTGTCCCAATTATGACGCCATCAAATTGAGCAATATTGTGGAGTTTGATTCAGAGCAAGAGGCCGTTGATGCGGGGTATCGGAAGGCGGGGAATTGTAGTTAAGTCTGATTTAAGTTTTTACAAAGATATACTCCAGTTCCGTCGTTACAGTAACACAGCGGCTGCATACACAAGAGTTGAGGTAAGGTTTAATGGATATATTGGCAGGTAGGTTCATGCGGCATGCGAAATCTGGTGGAGTGATTGGTATCGCCTCGGGGATCGGCTTAGTTATTGCCTATTGTGGAAGTATCAATTTCTACCCGTCCGGACTAACAATTGCTGATACTTTATTTTTTCTTTGGGTTATTGTTGTTTTTGGCTTTTACTATTCGCTGGTTGTATTTGGCTTTTTTGTCGCGAGTATATTTTGGGTTTGTATATTCACAAAACCATTAAATTTTGCAATTAAGTCTCTATTAGATAACAACTACAAAATAACTGTACCCGCCTTAAAACGAACTGACTTAATCGTGGCTATTCTAGGAGGTTTTTTCGCAAATATTTTAATAGTGGTTAAGAGCAATCAAATTGGACATCCTTTCACTGCAATATTTGGAGCAATGCTTTTTATTAGCTTTGGGTACATGCTTTTGGGAAACATACCCGCTGCCATCAATTTAAATAGCAGGATTGTGGATAAAAACGGAGAGTTAATCGGCAATAGCAAAGGAAACCCGCAAATGCTAAAGCTCTTTTCCTATGGTTTAATATATTTTGCTCCATTGTTTTATGGGCAAGTAGGAGGTGGGCTAACTCGCGAAACTTTTGAAACTATGGGAGTAAGACAACAAAACGTCTCAATTTATTTCGTAAATAAAGAATATGGGCCAATATTAAACTCATATAAAGAAAAAGGTTTGATATCAAATTTGGCATGTGATGAGATATGCCAAATTGAAAAGGTGAATATTTTATTCACCAATATAGGCTCAAACTCCAAGATAGAAATGCATGGCAAAAACGGTAGTATAAACATTGTATTACCCACAGAAGCCATCAAATTAGTTGCAGCTCCGGAGCTTAAAGAACCATCAGGCTGAATAGTTGAAGCTTTGCTGGTACAGTCAAAGAGATGAATTTAGTCGATTTCGCGTCTTGCCACGAGCCTCGAATCTTGATGGATAGCGCGGACCCCGCAGGGAAACAGAGAGCTAACTCTTTATGAAACTCGAAATTTATCAGCTGAAAGACCGATAACAATAAACAATAGGTAGACGGATATCCACACCATCGGATGCGGTTGTATACCATGCCTTTTTTGCCCCGTAGCCTCCGAGTGTTAATGTGCATGAAAAGACTCCTATCATCGTTAGCCACCAGTTACGCAATATGTCATTAACGGTATCGATAATTTTCGCATAGTGAACACACGGTCCTTAAGTCAACACTTGGGTTCGATTCAATGTGGCACATCGACCGGGATGATCATTAATGTACTCAGGGTGCCTGCCAGAACGACTGTGTTTGCTGTTGTGTTCACGAGCAAGTCATCGCCTTTCGAGTAAACAAAACTTTTGAGAGCTGAAGCAGCAGTGGCGTGATGAGCCAGATGAGCGTGAACATAACAATTAAGATTAAGATCGTGGAATACTCCGACCACTGAAGCAGTTTGTAAAAAAGTGTTTGTTTAAACTTCCGGAGGCTGTCAAAAGTGACCGCGACCGCCTTATATTTCAGCCATTCAGTTGGGGAGTCGGAGAGCTGAGCCGCAACATCAAAATCGTCTGGCTCCAGTGCTGACTTCGTGATTTCGTGAAACATAGCTAACGCCATGCCCTTATCGCCCTGCGCCTTATAATGAAACATCCGCATGCGCTTAACCCAGTCATCCGTCCTATTTAGTGCAGAGTATGCCTGCAGCTGATCCTGAGTGTGTTCATTCTGAATGCCGTAGGCTTTGAAGAGAGAGAACAATTTTGTTAATTGGGGGTAATGCCATGTAGGATGGCGTTCCGCCAGTGCAATCACTTTATCCAGGTTTGCTGCATCCCTGTGCCTCTCGTAGGCGTCAGCATAGATCCAACTTCCATAGAAATCTTCACTCTCTGCCTGCGTCAAGATTCTGTAGTCGGCAGGATCGCTTGAAGGGCGATAAATGGAAGTATCCGACAGCACTACGGCTTGCCCATTGGGGACGGTCGTTTCCCAGTAAACGGAAACGCCATTCTCTGGCGCTTGCCAGCCGACAAACGCGTGACCTGGTGTATAGATGATGCCGATATCCAAACCCGAGGCAGCGGCAATACTCTGGAAAAGAATCGACCTCAAGTCACAGTCGAGCCCACCTTCAATCAATCCTTCGGTGAAGGTTGTCGATCGGCGGTAGTAATAGTGTCTGTCTATCAATAGGCTAATATTTTTAAAGTACGCACGCACGGTGATTGCGGTCGGAACAGCAGGAGGCTGAATCGCACGGGCTTGATGGAGCAGTGCCGCCAGAATCTGCCGGGCTTTATCAGGCTCGGTGGCCAGACCTGCATCAACCTCCATGTCAATAATGCGACTGGCTAACAACCCTGCTGGCAGCGCCTCAACCTCGCCCCCAGTGGCGGATATCGGTTTCAGCCCCCTGCGCTCCTCCCATGTACCAAGCGCGATTATTGCGAACCAAATAAATAGTACGGCAACAGTCACAACAACCAATTTAGAAACGCCAATCCAGGCAAAGTGGGCGATGGTACTCACGATTTGTTTCTTGTGGGACATACACGAGAGATTCTCTGAATTTCAGCAAGATCTGATTTTCTGAGTTTAGAGTCATGATCACAAGAAAAAAGTGATTATTGATAAATTTTGCGCACATTGTTAGAAATAGAACTGAAGCTGTAGACCAGATGGAAGCGGAGGGAGGCATCATTGATATATGTAGCCATAGCGATTAAAGCGGTCGATAGTGTATTGAAATGGTTGTCGTCGTCGCATCCATTCTAAGGCAGCCATACAAATCAATAACTTAGGGAGCACGTGCTGGGAAGATTTGGTGGGCTTTACTCAAAGACGCCAGTCTGCACGTGTATGGTCTATACTTTATTTCTGTTTTTTTATTATTGAAACGCTTGATTCCAAATAAAAAACCCGCACGAGGCGGGTTTTGGGTACAGATTTATATCTTTATTGTAGTAACGGATCTCACCCCGGAAAACTACGAAGGAACAATAACACAATAGTTTTTAAGGAAACAATACGGATGAAGCAAACATGTACTTATGATTTGGGGCTTGATATAGGCATAGCTTCGGTTGGCTGGTGTGTCCTCGGTGAACAACATATTATCGATCTAGGGGTTCGCGCCTTTGATAAGGCTGAAACATCCGATGGCGAATCCCTCAACAGTGCGCGCCGCACTGCGCGCTTGTTGCGTCGTCGGTTGCGCCGTCGTGCCTGGCGCCTCCTCAAACTGGCCCGACTCTTCAAGCGCGAAGGTCTAATCGCCAGTAGTCAAATATTTCAGCAACAGATTCCTGTTACAAAATCGCTCTGGTTACTACGTGTAGAGGCATTGGATCGTGCGCTGAATGGCGAAGAGTGGGCGCGTGTGATTTACCATATCTGCAAACACCGTGGTTTTTGGTTTGCGCGTAAGGCGGAAGCCGAGGGTTCGGAGGGTGGCAAGGTTAAGCAAGGCCTGGAGCGCACCCGTAAGCTGATGCAAGAAAATGGTTATCGTAGCGCTGCTGAGATGATGCTCGCGCAATTCCCGAATAATCAACGTAACAAACGCGGTGATTACGGCCAATCGTTAGGTCGAGAATTGCTTGCTGAAGAACTAGGCATTCTCTTCAAGCGCCAACGGGAACTGGGTAACCCTCATACAAGTGATAGTTTCGAGCAGGCGATCATCCACCCAGAAACGGGCTTGCTATGGCAGCAAAAGCCAGCGCTGTCGGGCGAGGCCATGCTCAACCTGATTGGCAAATGTACCTTTGAAAAAGCCGAGTATCGCGCGGCAAAACACACATGGTCAGCCGAGCGTTTTGTATGGCTCACAAAACTGAATAATCTTCGTATTAGCATCAATGGTACAACTCGCGGCCTCAATATAGATGAGCGTACCGCCGTGATTAACCTGCCCTATGAAAAAGCCAAACTCAGCTATAAACAGTTAAAAAAACACATGGTCAAAGTGGGCTATTGGAGTGATTCAGTACGTTTTGCCGGGTTAAATTACCGTGAAGGCAGTAAGGACCCTGAAGATGTAAAGTTGATGGAACTAACCGGCTGGCATGAGCTGCGTAGCACCTTGGAAAAAAGCGGGCTAAAAACTGAATGGCATGGTATTGCCACTCAACCAATGCTCCTGAATGCTATTGGATCAATACTCAGTATTTATAAGACTGACGAAGAGATCCGCACTCAACTTAGCAGCCACGGGCTTGCTGAATCGGTTATTGAGGCATTCCTAAGTGTTAACTTTAGCGATTTTATTCGTTTATCGCTGAAAGCCCTTGACAGCATTTTGCCGGGTATGGAGCAAGGCCAACGCTATGATGAAGCCTGCCTTGCTGCGGGCTACCACCACAGTGCGTTGAGCACATCTAACAATAGCCGTTATCTACCCGCTTTGGATGAGGATGCGCCCAATAATCCCGTTGTCAAACGGGCATTGAATCAAGCTCGCAAAGTAGTCAATGCTATTATTCGCCAATATGGCTCTCCCAATCGTGTGCATATTGAGATGGCAAGGGATTTATCGCGCCCATTGGATGAACGCTACAAAATCGAAAAAGCGCAGCTTGAGTTTGCAGAAAGAAATGAAAAGGATCGCCAACGCTTTGCGGAGGCTTTTGGTCGTCGCCCCACCGGACGGGAGTTTGAAAAATGGCAGCTTTATCATGAGCAGGATTGTAAGTGTGCCTACAGTCTTGCTCCCATTGATCTTAATCGTTTAATTGACGACGTGGGATACGCCGAAGTCGATCACGCTTTACCTTATTCGCGTAGTTTTGATGACAGTAAAAGTAATAAAGTTCTGGTGCTCGTCCGTGAAAATCGCGACAAAGGTAATCGCACTCCCTATGAATACCTCAATGGTGCAGATGATAGTGAGCGTTGGTTACATTATCTTGCTTTTGTCACTAGCAATAAAAAATACCGACAAGCCAAGCGCGACCGATTATTGCGTCGCAACTTTGATAAAGACGAGGCTGCTGAATTTAAAGCGAGAAACCTTAATGACACGCGGTATGCCTGCCGTTACTTCAAAAACTTTATTGAACGCTATTTACAGCTTTCTGGGGCCGCGCAGCGTTGTGTTGTAGTCAGCGGTCAGCTCACTGGTTTTCTTCGGGCTCGATGGGGTCTCGCAAAGCTGCGCGAAGGTAGTGATCGACATCATGCCATTGATGCGGCTGTGGTCGCTGCATGTAACCACCAAATGGTTAAACGGCTTGCCGATTATGCTCGCCGCAAAGAAATGGAGCATGTTAAAACCGGATTGGTAGATATTGAAACGGGTGAAATTATTAACCCTGAAATGTTGCGCCAACTGGACGCGCATTTTCCGCGACCGTGGCCGCATTTTGAATTTGAGCTTTGCGTACGTGCGGGACTGGATCGCAGTACAGGCAAAGTCAGCCATGAGATTAGCGATGAAAACTGGCGTGCACATTTGGCAGCGCTTGGATACAGTGAACCCATGCTTGCTGCCGCAAAACCGCTTTTCGTATCACGTGCACCCAAACGACGTAATGGTGGTGCTGCACACAAGGATACGATCTATTCAGCGCGCCCAACGACTGAACTTCCCAATCGCGTTACTCAAAGGGTTGCATTAACAGCGCTCAAACTCAGCGATCTTGATCCAGACAATTGTAGCCTCACAGAGCCTCATAGAAACGAAGTGCTTTATACCGCATTACGTGAACGCTTAGAGTCCTTTGGTGGTAAAGCGGATAAAGCCTTTGCAGAACCTTTTTACAAACCAACTCGCGATGGCAGCGAAGGACCAATAGTCCGAACGGTTACCAAGGTAATTGAAAACCTATCTGGTATTCCCTTGCGCGGTGGAATTGCTAAAAATGACAGCATGATCCGGGTGGATGTATTTCAAAAAGATGGAAAATATCATCTGGTGCCCATTTATGTGCAGCATCGAGTGGCTAAGGAATTGCCAAACCGCGCGATTGTCGCCGCTAAAGATGAGGAAGAGTGGACGCTGATTGACGATACCTTCAGCTTCACATTCTCGTTATACCCCAACGATCTAGTTCAAGTTACTTTGAAGGGTAAACCCATCATCAGGGGCTATTATGCGGGTTGCGACAGAGCAACTGGTGCGATCAGCTTATGGGCACACGATAGAAACCAATCTGTCGGTAAGGATGGGCTCATCCGCAGCATTGGCGTTAAAATGGCACTCAATATTGAACGCTTCAATGTGGATGTGTTAGGTAATGTTTATCAGTCTAAAGCAGGGATGAGTCGTGGCCTGGCGTAGTTTGCTGATCAGCCAACCGGCGCGCTTGACGATCAAGAACCGTCAATTGCTGCTGGAACAAGAGGCTGGCCTAAGCGCTAGCGTTCCTTTGGAAGATATTGCAGTCGTTGTGTTGGAAACTCCGCAAGCCACTATCACCAGTGCGCTTTTGGCCGAATTTGCTGCGCATGATGTGGCTGTGATTACCTGTGATGCTGCTCATCACCCGAATGGTGTCCTGCTGCCCTTTTTATCTCACAGCCGAACTTTCAAAGTCATGAAGCGACAGTTGGCACTAACGCGTCCGCAAAAAAAACGTGCCTGGCAAGGGGTTGTACAACAAAAGCTACGTAACCAGGCTACTTGTTTGGATCAATTTACGACTGAGCGAGGACGTTTCTTGCGTGAACAGGCTGAGCGGGTTGGGTCGGGTGACCCGGAGAACCGTGAAGGCAGTGGTGCGCGCTATTACTTTGGCGAATTATTTGGGCGGAACTTCAGCCGCGAGCAAGAGGTTTGGCAAAACTCTGCGCTCAATTATGGTTATGCCATTATTCGTGCGGCTATCGCCCGCAGCTTGGTATGTCACGGATTTTTACCTGCTTTTGGCCTGCACCATCACAGCCAACTTAACGCCTTTAATCTTGCGGATGATTTTATCGAGCCACTGCGTCCCGTTGTTGACCTCTGGGTAAGGACACAGATCGTCGCCAGTGGCCAACTCAGTAACGCTGACAAAGCCGCCCTACTGCAAATTCTGTACTGCGACGTGATTATGCCCAGCGGTAAGATGAATGTTTTGAGCGCAATAGATCATATGGTGCAAGCCTTCGGTCGTTTTTGCATTAAAGGCGATTACTCCAAGCTGGCATGGCCAGTGCTGACCACGGCGGTATAGAGGCTTACTATGAGCCAGGAGACAAGGAGGTTTATGCGCATACTCGTCTTTTTTGATTTGCCCACCATTACTAAAGCAGACAAGCGTGCGTATACGCTCTTTCGCCGCTTTTTATTGCAGGACGGTTACGACATGCTGCAATGGTCCGTGTACTCGCGCATCGTTAATGGCGAGGATGATGTTAAGAAGCACCGGCAAAAGTTAGTGAAGAATTTACCGAAAAAAGGCTCGGTTCGCTGTATGAAAGTCAGCGAAAAACAATATGCCTCTATGGAGATCCTCATTGGAACTGCCACAGTTCAAGAAGAAAAAGTGAGTCTACAGCAGGTTTTACTCTTCTAAATGAGCAATTTTTTAACTGAAAAAGTAAGAAAAACCCCCTGTAAAACAGGGGGTTAGCGCACACAGATTGTAGTTTTCCGGGGTGAGATAGGGAACTACAACAAGAGCGACCGCACACTTCTCCAGTGCCAAATTGTAGTTTTCCGGGGTGAGATAGGGAACTACAACTGGAGGTGTCACTGAAAGACGTAGTTCAAAATTGTAGTTTTCCGGGGTGAGATAGGGAACTACAACTGGGAACGCCGCGACAAGCGCGCAGGTGAAATTGTAGTTTTCCGGGGTGAGATAGGGAACTACAACATTGCAGTCGATGGCATCGTATCCGGTCCGATTGTAGTTTTCCGGGGTGAGATAGGGAACTACAACACTGATTCAATCGTTATGATGAACAGCACCATTGTAGTTTTCCGGGGTGAGATAGGGAACTACAACAAAAACGCAGGCAGAATGTAATGGCTATTAATTGTAGTTTTCCGGGGTGAGATAGGGAACTACAACCAGACCACGCCCACATTGTGCTTACCTTTTATTGTAGTTTTCCGGGGTGAGATAGGGAACTACAACATTGCAGTCGATGGCATCG
>CAMPIG010000068.1 GCA_946886255.1 uncultured Cellvibrio sp.
ACTCCATATTCACCAACCTTGGCAACAAATCTGCCAAGGCATCAATCGCTACGCGCATGCGGCAAGGCAGGTGCGGCGTTTGCGGCCATAGTGCAAAAATACCAAAACCAAATGCGGGCTGGTTTGCCAACAAGCGTACCAATTCACCGCGCTGAACGCGCTCGCGGATCAGCCAACACGGCAGCCACGCGAGGCCCATTCCTTTTGCAGCAGCATCGGCAATTGCATCGAGATCGTCAAAACGCAAGCGCGCATTGGGCATAACTTCAGTTGGTTTTTCATTTTGTTGGGGAAACAACCAGGTACGCGGCCGTCCCGAGCGGGTGTAGGCTAATGTATCGTGCATCTCCAGATCGGGAATCGATGTTGGTGTGCCGCGTTGAGCAAGATAAGCGGGTGATGCGCACAGATACATATTTTGCTCGGCAATGCGGCGCACCATCAAACTGTCGCCGCTGGCGGGTCGACCACTGCGTACGGCCAAGTCAAAACCATCCGCCAATAAATCCACATTACGATCCGAAAATGCCAGTTCCAATTCCAGATTCTTATGCTGCTGTGCCAGTTCGGTTAATACCGGCGCAGCGCAATAGCGGCCAAATAACACCGGCATGGCGACGCGTAATTTGCCGGCCACTCGCTGTCGGCCCGACTCCAGAACGTCTTCTCCCGCACGTAATTCAGCGAGCGCCCGACGACAATATTCGTAAAAGGCTTGCCCCTCGTTGGTGAGACTTTGGGTACGCGTGGTGCGATGAAATAAGCGGACATTAAGTCGTTCTTCCAGTTTCGCAATAGTCTTGCCCACCGCTGAGCGCGATAAATGCAACAACTCAGCTGCTGCGGAAAAGCTGCCACTTTCAACCACCTCCACAAATACCGATATACCAGCCAATCGCTCCATAGCGCACCTTTTGTAGAATTTTAGGAAACAAAGTTGCGAATTAATACCGTAACTGTAGATAAAAGGCTAATGCTAAGCTCTTCGTCATTCCCATTCAATACAAGGAGAAGCGAAATGAACACGACATTGCCTGGCACCATGCGCGCCCTGCGTCAACCTGATTTCGAAGGCCCGCAGACAATGCAACTGGTACATACCGAACCGGTACCTACACCAAAGCACGGCGAAATCCTGCTGCGGGTCACTGCTGCCGGTCTTAATTTTGCGGACGTTATGCGAGCCCATGGCACTTATCATGGTGGCCCTAAACCACCTTTCATTGCCGGATTCGAAGCTGCCGGGGAAGTGGTCGCCCTTGGCGAGGATGTAACAGGCATCGATATTGGCCAACATTTCCTCGGCATAGGTTACGGCGCTTTTGCAGATTACATGGTGGTATCTACCGATGGCCTGGTACCGATTCCGAAGGGATGGCGCGACGAACAGGCATTGGGTCTGGTACTTAACTGGGCCACAGCCTTGGCCGCGCTTAAACCTTTGGGGCGGCTGGCCAAGGGCGAGACGGTACTAATTCAGGCGGCAGCGGGTGGTGTGGGGCAGGCAGCGATAAAGCTGGCGAAACACTACGGAGCCCGGGTGATTGCCACCGCATCGGCGAGTAAACACGAGTTGGTTCGTGCCCTGGGTGCAGATCATGTCATCGACTATCGCAGCCAGGATCTCGCTGCTGAGATTCGCGCGCTTACGGAAGCTGCCGGTGTGGACCTTGTATTGGAGTCGGTGGGTGGTGATGCGTTTGCTACCAGCCTTGCGGTGGCCAAACCGGTCAGCGGTCGGGTTGTGGTCTTTGGGGCAGCGAATGGGGTGGCAAACCTCACCAATTGGCAATTGATCTTTCAACATCAGGTCCAGGTAATCGGTTTGCATATTGGTGTATTCAGTCAACAGGCACCCGCTCAGTTCGCGCAATTACTCGACGAACTCTTCACCTTGCAAGCTGCCGGTGTTTACGTTCCCGGTGAGCCCAAAATGTATCCGCTAGAAGAGGGAGCCAAAGCGCTTGGCGAACTCGAAGCCGGCAACACCTACGGCAAGCTCGCGCTGCACCCGTAGTTTTCACCATCCTGATTCGCACCGGAGAAAAATATATGTATCGCCGCTTTTTAAGTTTTTTATTGTTAATGTTTTCTTACACCATGCAAGCCGCTGCTGAAACACCTAAAGCGATATTAGATACTGTGCGGCTTTACGCCATGGATTGCGGAACAATTATGCTCGAAGCCCGTGCAATGAATTGGTTTGAAGACACAGATGCTTACATTAAAACGCCGGGGATAATGTCGGTACCCTGTTTTTTAATTCGGCACCCGCGCGGTGATTTAATGTGGGATGCCGGTTTGGGGGATAAATTTGCAGGGCAGGGCGTTGTTGATCTTGGTGATGGTTTTTCCGCGAAAGTTGAACACTCACTCATTGGCCAACTTAAGGTGCTGCAATTGACATCGCAGGATATTGAATTCGTTGCTTTCTCGCACCATCACTTCGATCACACCGGCAATGCTGCGTTATTCAAGGACGCCACCTATTTGATTAATCGCAAGGAAATGGAATGGTCGCAACACGAACCTTTTGGTGTGGACGTGAAAACCCTGGCATTTATCAAAGATGACAACACACAATTAATTGAACGCGATCACGACCTGTTTGGCGATGGCAGTGTACGCATATTACGCGCGCCTGGTCACACCCCCGGACATCAAATCTTGATGCTCAAACTTGCCCATGCCGGAGCGGTAATTCTTTCCGGTGACCTTTACCACACGCGCGAGAATTTTTGTCAGGCGCGGGTGGCTACCCTCAACGACAGCCGCGCTGAAACGCTGGCATCATTTGATCGCGTGATGAAATTTATTGAGAAATATAAAGCACGCATGGTTATTCAACATGACCGGGAAGATTTTTTGGGATTACCGAAATTTCCTGAATATCTTGATTGATAAATTTTCATCAATAAAAATTTACCTAGCTTAAGCAATCATTTCTTCGAATTGTGCAGAGTTCTGAGATTCACGAAATGGTTGCGGTGGCTCCGCATTATTCTTTTGCTACACCTTTAATCCTACTTCCATTTTGCACAGCGCTCCCCGGCAGATTGACGTGCCAATATACAAGCATTAAAGTGCCCCTCGTCTTATTGTCAATTATGACATTAGGCGGAAATAATAAAGTTAAAAAAAATAACATTCATAGAGAGAGACATACCATGAGATACCTTGCTCATTTAACCATTCCCATTCTATTGAGCACTTTGCTCACCGCCTGTGGTGGCTCCGGCAGCGATTCACCTAACGTGAATAGCAGCAGTTCGAGTTCTTCAATCAACTCTAGTTCGATGATGAGTTCCAGTTCAGAAACTAGCTCCAGCTTGATGGTCAGTTCCAGTTCAGAAGCAAGTTCCAGCGTCGCAAGCGGCCCCATTACCATCCATATGCTTGGCGACTCCACAATGACCGAATACCCGGATCGCCGCCCTCAGGCCGGTTGGGGTGAAATGGTCCACCTGTTCTATAACAACGATGCCACTGTGGTTAACTGGGCTCGGGGCGGACGTAGCTCGCGCAGTTTTTATTATGAAGAGGGGCGTTGGCCCGCCACCAAAGCTGCTATTGCGGCAGGTGACTATGTCATTATCCAGTTTGGACACAACGACCAGAAAACAGGTGCCGACTACGCCCAGTTCGGCACCTATGCCTTCTGTAGCGATGGCACCAGTGACGGTGAAAACTGCGCGGACGTCGAGCATTCCTATTACCAGTTTCTTAAAAAGTATGTATTGGAAACTCGTGCGCTTGGCGCAATACCCATCCTGATGACACCGATGGTACGCAAGTACTTCAGTGGTACCACTATCACCGAAAGAGGTAAACATAACTGGACTACCGTCAACACCAATGAAACTTACCCGCGCGGCAATTACCCGGCAGCCATGAAAGCCGTGGCCGAAGCCTATGACGTACCGTTGGTGGATCTGACCGAGGAAACTCGCATCATTGTAGAGAAGTATGGCGACGCCGCTGCTACCGAATACCTGTTTATCGCGGCCGACGCCACTCACCCCAATGAGCTGTTTTCCACGCTGATTGCCAAGCGCGCCGTCAGTGGCTTGAGTGCTTTGGGAGTTCTGGCTGATTACATGGTGGAAGTCAGTTCGGTGATTACCAGCCCGAGCGAAATCGATTGGGCCAACCGTTATACCGGAACCTCTACCACCCGCACAGTGACCGTTTCTGCCTTCGATCTGAATCCGGTCGCCGGTAGTCTGATGGTCACGGCGCCGGAAGGCTTCCAGGTTTCCGACGATCAGCAAGACTGGCAGTCGGAGCTGGCGATTGATTATCAAAACGGCGATGTCATGACAACCGTGTACATATCGTTCAATCCAGAGGAAGAGAAGGTCTACACTGACACTCTGACCCTCAGTTTGCTGGGCGAACAAATGGGCAGCGTCACCCTGATCGGCGAAGGCGTGGTCGCGGGTACCGGCCTCCCATCCTACGCCAGTTGGTTTACCGATCCCAATAGCCTGCAACCAGTAACCGATGGCCCCGTCAATGCCACCGACGTCGCTGTCGTCAATCTGGTCAAGGGCACCAACAAGGTTCTCTCCATTCAGGAAGAGGGCAGCGACCTTACCACCGACAAGACCTTCGCTCGCTATGTGGTCAACAACCACACGGCCCGTCCAGGCGACTACCTGCAGTTCGAAGTGAACGCAGCTACCGGCAGCTTCGCTGTGAATACCATCTCCGTCTACGTGACCGGCAGTGGCGGTTCCACAATACGGGCTGATATGGAATACTCATTAACCAGCGACTTCTCCAATCCGGTTGCGCTCAATGAGACAGTTATGACCTTCGCCAGCGATACCCCCCTCAAGAAGGAGTTCCAGGTGATTGAGGAGCTATCAGCGGGCGAGAGCCTCTACCTGCGTATCTACACATGGAATGCTGCCACCAATACCGGTAAGACCCTGGCTGTGTACGATGTGCGGATATCCGGACTTGCCGGGGAGTAATTTGGCATTTGGATTTGCTGCATAAAAAAACCGGGCACACTGCCCGGTTTTTTTGTTTGGACGTAACTTAAATGTAAAGACTATCTTGAATGAAAAAACGATCTTGCTTCGTTCTCTCGCAGCTGCGTGACTGATTTAAACCTATGTAATAACTTCCTATGCAACAAAAACGTTATGGTATAACATTCCCCGTCATCGGCCATTGAGAGCCTATTTCCCTAAACACTGTCAATCGCACACGTTTTAAACAAGAGGATTTGTCCATGCGTTTCCCTCAGCACCCCCTTGCGTCAGCATTCAAAGTCATCCTGAGCGGCGGTTTTTTTGCCGCGTCTGCTGTGGCAGTGGCTCAGCCGGATGCGGCCCAGCCCGATGTCAGCAAAGAAGATGCTATGCCGATTATCCATGTCACCGCCTTGGCGGTGGATGAAGATGCGAACAAGATCGTTGCGCCATACAGCATTCTGGATGATAAACAGATTACCCAACGCGGCAGTTCTACCCTGGGCGAATTGTTGAATGGTTTGCCGGGTGTGCATTCCGATACCTTTGGTGGCGGAGCAAGTCGGCCGGTGGTGCGGGGGCAAACCTCGCCACGCGTAAAGGTATTGTCGGATGGTGCAAGCCTGTTGGATGCATCGGATATCTCGCCTGACCATGCGGTGACGGCTGATCCCTTGTTGGCCCAAAAGGTAGAGGTTTTGCGTGGTCCCGCTACGTTGCTATACGGCGGCGGAGCTATCGGCGGGGTGGTGAATGTACTGGATAATAAAATTCCAGAGGTTTTGCCGGAGCAGCCGGTTGAGGGGTTTGTTGCGTTGCGCGGTAACACAGTTGCCAATGAGCGTGCCGGTGCATTGAGTGCAACAGCACGTTTAGGTGATAGCTTCGCAATGCATGTGGAAGGGTCGTCGCGGGATGCGGATGATTATGAGGTGCGCAACTGGGAAGAGGATCATGTGCATGGCACCTTTTCTGAAAGCAACAATGCCAGCATCGGCGCCTCCTGGATCGGTGACAGTGGCTTTTTGGGGCTTGCCTATTCTTATCGCGATGATGAGTACGGTTTACCGGGCCATGCCCACGAATACGAAGGTTGTCATCCGCACGGCGCCAGCTTGCATTGCGGCAGCCACGAAGAGGAAGAAGAGGAACACGATCATGAACATGAGCACGAACATGAAGAAGTGCCGGTAATTGAGCTGGAGAGCAAACGCTTTGATCTTCGCGGTGAGGTTCAGGATCCATTCGCCGGTGTGCACAAAATCCGCGTGCGTGCCAGCCACACAGATTACGAACATCACGAAATTGAAGAAGACGAAATCGCAACGACCTTCCGCAATGAAGGTTATGAAGGCCGTATTGAAATTGACCACGCGCCCGTGTTCGGTTGGCATGGTGTGGTGGGTGCACAATTCTCCAACACGGAATTCAGTGCGCTTGGCGAAGAAGCATTTATTCCTGATACCGAGTCCGAAACTCTGGGTATTTTTGCGGTTGAACATTACGAGCTGAATGACCAGTGGCATGTGGAAGTGGGTGCGCGTTACGAACAACAGGAACATACACCGGTAAATGATCCGCGCAACCGGCCAGCCTTTGACGACGCTGCGACGTCCCTCTCAGCGGCGATTATTTGGGAGTTTATTCCGGAGACGACACTGGCGTTGTCCTTTGCCAATGCTGAACGTTTGCCGCAAGCACAGGAGTTGTATGCGCGCGGTATCCACCTGGCGACCAACACCTACGAATGCGGTCTGGTGCCGCATCCGCTGACGTGCGGTGGTTTGGAAAACAACGCGGCTATCTCCAGTGAAGTGTCAAACAATATCGAGTTATCGCTGCGTAAACACAATGGCGATTTGACTTACAGCATTAATGCCTTCCGCAACGACGTGGATGATTACATCTACGCCCGCACCCTGGATCAACATGAAGATTTCCGCCTGATCAAGTACACCCAGCAAGATGCCGAATTTACCGGTGTGGAAGGGGAGGTGACGTATCAGTTCGATGAGACAGTCGCGGCGACGCTGTTTGGTGATTATGTGCAGGCCGAGTTTGTTGACGGTGGCAATCTGCCGCGCATTCCGGCATCGCGCGTGGGTGGACGTCTGAACATGGAAGCGGATGGTATCGGGGCGGAGCTGGAGTACTACCACGTGAACACCCAGAACGATATCGCCGACTATGAAGCGGAAACGCCCGGTTACAACATGTTGAATGCGACTGTGAGTATCAGTTTATTCGGTGATGAACGCTATCTGGTGTTTGTGCGCGGCAGTAATTTGTTGAATGAGGAAGTCTGGAATCACTCGTCTTTCCTCGCCGCCGTGGTGCCTCAGCCGGGTCGCAGTTTAAGTGCAGGCTTCAAATACACCTTCTGATTTGCTGCTCACCCTCATGATGCAGCGCTTGACCGGGTCAACGAGGTTGATCCGGTTTTTTTTATGTGTGCATCGATAACTTTCACAGTGGGCAACTGGACTCGTTCGCCAGCGACTAAATTTTTTTGGAATAAGCTTATAAAATTTCTTGCAGGATTTTTTTGAGCTGGTAATCTCCAAGCTTCGTTTCCGAAAAAAGTACTTCCCATGCAAATCCTAACCCTGATTACTCATTGCTTCTCCATGATGACCGGCTCGGTCCGTCATGCGGATATGCATTCGTTGTCTGTCAGTTAGGCTTTCTTTTAATTCAGACCGCGAATCGAATGCGGTCTGAAGTGTTCTGAATATTCCCCCTCATACCCATTCGATTCTCTGTTTTTTTCACAGGGATCAATGTCGTGTTTATATTTAATAAATTGCAGGAGTATGTGCGTCGTTTACGACGCAGGCCCAAACCGAGCGAGTTACCCGCTGACAAGCTCGCGCAACGCGATCTTGGGGTAAGGGTGGTGCGTATTCGCCTGCCCTCAGGTTACGAAATCGTCATTATTGAGGAGGAAAAAGAAGATTAGCCAGATGTACGGCTTTGAAAGACGGGTATTCATGCGTGAAGAAGCGGGTGTGCATCCATGCGTTACATCCATATAAATGTTTATCCTGAACCAGAGGAAGGATTTGCGGCCACCTGATCAGGCAACCGCAGAGGCTTTTATATCCGCCAGCTTAACGTCAGACGCAGGTCGCGGCCCGGTTCTGACAGACCGACAATTCCTTCGTAACCGGGAATATGTTCAAAGCTGCCGTTGGTGGCGTGGTCGATATAGTATTTGTCGAACAGGTTTTTGACCGTAAAGGTCACGTTGAAGTCCGGTGTGACAAACCATTGCGCATAGATGTCGTGCACCGCGTAGCCGGATTTATCCACGGTGCCTGCAGACGTGCGAATGTTTTTAAGACTTTCGACCAGTCGGCCATTCCAACCCAATTCCAACGCATCAGTAACCTGATAAGCCAGATCAGCGGTCCAGGTATTACCGATAGTGTTGCCTAGTGCGCCGTGGTCAAAGGCATTGAGTTCCAGGTCGCCATCGTCGCTCAGCAGTTCGGAGTCGAAATCGCTGTAACTCAAACCCGCTTGCACTTGTGTCCAGTCATAACTCACACGCAAATCAAATCCCTCGGTTTCGATATCGCCGATATTGCGGAACACCCAGCGCGGTATACCATTTACCGGAATGCGTTGATCGTTGATAGCATTGTCGATGCGCGCACGATAAAAGGTACCGGAGAAACCAAACGCCTCGCGGTAATATTCAAAACCAACTTCAGTGTTTTCCGACTCTTCTGCTTCCACTTCAGGATCGTTCATGCGCGAATCCAGCAGGAAGGTTTCCATGGTTTGGCGACCGCGCAACGCTTCGGCGTAACTCGCATTGACGCTAAACGATGGTGTGAGCTGATAGCTGACACCGACGTTAGGGCTGAAGCCGTCTGCGGCGAATTTCTGATTGTTGGTGTCCGTCAATTCGTAATCGTCATAGCGTACGCCGGCGCTTAACAGTAATTTATCAGTGACTTGGTACAGATCCTGAACAAAAAAGCCAGCCACAGTGCCATTTTCTTCTTCTGCATTCGAATTGGTTTCAGGGCCGGCATTGACGGTATCGTCGCGATACTCGGCACCATAAATTAATTCGTGACTGCTCAGCTGTGTGGTATTACGCAGGTTAATACCCTGGCTCTCCGATATGCCGTTATAAATCCCCCAGCGACCAATAACATTCTGTTCCAGTTTTGCCCGGGTGTTATACAGGGTAACTTCAAGATTCAGGAAAGGATTGTCAGCAGGGTTTAATTGATAGCCCAGATTAGTCGTGTTGCGTTCAATCTTGAGCGGGTAGCCGGGGTTCCAGTCGCTGATCACCCACTGCGGACGTTGTGCACGAATACCGTCATCCACACGCAGGTCATAACTGAGTCGTACAGTTTGGCTGTTGGTGAGTTTGCCCACGAGTTTGGCGTAACCCATGTCTTGTTCAGATTCAGTACCGCCCAATTCAGTACCGTTCCCATCGGTGATGGCGTTGCTGTCCGATTTAGCCACAGTGGCCATCCCGCTCCAATCGTCGTTGAGCTGCCCGAACAGATTCACACTGGCTTTATACCCTTCGGTGTTATCGAAATAGCCGCCTTTAATCAACGCACCAAACCGTTCACCGGGACGCAACAAATCTTCCGGATCTTTGGTGGTAAAACGAATGGCACCGCCGAGCGCACCGGGGCCGTCGGTAGCAACACCGGCACCGGCGTGCACCTCAACTTGTTTTAACAATTCGGGTTCAATGCTTAAACGGCCGGCGTGGTGAAACAACACGCCCGCTTGGGTCGCGCCATCAATGGTCACATTCAACAAGGCATCTTCCAGGCCGCGTACATAGACTTTTTCTGCGATGCCCACAGAACCCCCCACCGCAACGGACGGGGTTTTACGAAACACGTCTTCGAGATCATTGGCCTGGATATGATCAATGTCTTCCTGGCTGACCACACGGCGGTTGCCGCTGACGCAGGCATTCAAGGGTTCGTAGCTGCTGGAGATTTTTACGGCAGGTAATTGCGCGGCCGCCGCGCCGGTTATAGCTTGCAATGAATAACTGCCATCAGCCTGACGCACCAGGCTCAAACCGCTGCCAGCCAGCAAGACACTGAAACCGTCCTGTACGCCGTATTCACCGCGCAGGCCCTGGGTTTGTTTGTTGGCCGCAAGGGCAGGGTCAAACGACAGGAGCACACCGGCTTCCATGGCAAAGGTTGATAGCGCGCGTCCCAGGGGGCCGGCGGGGATGTTGTAGCTTTTTTTAACCGATGCGGCGGGTTCAGCCACTTGTGCCATGACAGGTAAAGCGGTTGCGGCGGCTAAAGCCAGGGTCGCGGCTTGCAGCGCCAGGGTTAAGGGGTTACGCGCAGCAATACCGGGCTGCGAATGCTTGGGGCGATGAGTCATGATAATTCCTGCGGTTGATGTCTGGGAGATAAAACAAGGTCTTCACTCCCTATGCCAATCGAGATTGAAAAAGTGACAGTCCTCGGTACGATTTTTTTTCAAAAAGTGAAAGGGGTAGGTAAAAGAAGGATTTATCTGCAAACTGGCCAGTCTGACGGCAACTGCGGTAGCATCCTTGCCCGGTGGCTCGATGCGGTTAGATGGGCCAATTTTATAGTGAGGTGTAAATTGAAAGCCGGAGTATTTCGTCGTTTGGTTAATCTGTGGCCACCCTTGTTGTTTGCCGGCATTCGCGCAAAGGTTATTCGCGCTGATTATCGGTATGTAGAGGTGGTGATGAAATTGCGTTGGTACAACCGCAATTACGTCGGCGTTCATTTTGGTGGTAGCTTGTTTGCCATGACGGATCCCTGGTTCATGCTGATGTTGATGCACAACCTGGGGCGTGAGTATTACGTGTGGGATAAACGGGGAGCGATTGATTACATCGCGCCGGGCCGCGGAACCGTCACAGCACATTTTCAAATTGATGATGACGTCCTGGATGAAATTCGGGAGAAAACGGCAAGTGGAGAAAAATATCTGCCGGAGTTTCATATCGAGATCCGCGATGAACAGCAACAAGTGGTTGCACGTGTACATCGTGTGTTGTACGTCCGTAAAAAACCGGCGGCGCGTAGCGTTTGATATGCATCACATAAATTTTAAACTGTCGCGAAAATTTTCCTGTTATTTTGTTTGTCATCAAACTGGCAAGCTACAGTCACAAAGCGAGGGTAGATTCAGCGTGTTTCTGAATCTAATAAAGGAGAAACCCTCATGTCCCGGAAATCCCATACTTTGAGTAAATGCACGGTTTTTGTTTCAGCCGCATGTTTATCTGTGCTGGCCTGCGCGGGCAAATACCACGATGACGAGAAAAAGCATTATCACGCTGATCATGCGCATAAATACCATCAACCGGTAGAAGTCGGCCCGCGTCCTTTTTATCTGGTTGAAGATATGGATGCGAGTCCGCTGAAACGAAAACTGCAATCCTGCGCAAAAGGACCTTTCCGCAAAACCGATTTTTCTATTGGCCATCGTGGTGCGCCTTTGCAATTTCCCGAACACACGAAAGAGTCATACGAAGCAGCGGCGCGCATGGGTGCGGGCATTATGGAGTGTGATGTAACTTTCACTAAAGACAAAGAGCTGGTCTGTCGTCACTCGCAATGCGATTTGCATACCACGACCAATATTCTTGCTATTCCGGAGCTGGTCGCCAAATGTTCACAGCCTTTCACACCGGCGGACCTTACCAGCGGAACACCGGCATCTGCGCGCTGCTGCACCAGCGACATTACGCTTGCTGAATTTAAAACCCTTGAAGGTAAGATGGACGGTTTTAATCCCCGCGCCACGACCGTCGAAGAGTACATGAACGGTACAGCGAAATGGCGTACGGACCTGTACGCTGACAAAGGTACGTTGCTGACCCACGCGGAAAGTATCCGGTTGTTTAAAAAACTCGGTGTGAAATTTACCCCGGAATTAAAATCAGCCAGCGTGCCTATGCCATTTGAAGGCACTTATTCGCAAGCGGATTATGCGCAGCAATTAATTAATGAATACAAGGCAGCCGGTGTGCATCCGCGCGATGTGTGGCCGCAATCCTTCGATATTCAGGATGTGCGTTACTGGATCGAAAACGAGCCGCGCTTTGGTAAACAAGCCGTTTATCTCGACGATATCAACACGCCGGACGAAGCCCCCTCGCAAGCAGAGGTTGAAGGTTGGGCCGCTGAAGGTATCAATATCGTAGCGCCGCCGCTGTGGGCATTACTAACGCTCGACGATGACAATCGTATCGTGCCGTCTGATTACGCTATGTATGCCAAGGCCGCAGGTCTGGATATTATCGCCTGGTCATTCGAGCGCGACGGTCCGTTAAAAAATGGCGGTGGCTGGTATCACCAGAGCGTTCGTCCAGTCATCAATAACGATGGCGACATGATGGATGTGCTGCATGTATTGGCCAGGGACGTGGGTATTATCGGCATGTTTTCTGATTGGCCGGCCACAGTGACCTATTATGCAAGTTGTATGAAGCTGAAATAATTTTTATACGCGACGTTTTACCGTTATCCAGTAATCGGTAAAACGTTGCACGTCCACCGGCAAGGTTGCGACGAGCGAATCCAGAATGCGATCCGTATTGTCGATGGGAAATGCACCGGAAATACGCAACCCTGCCAGGCTTGCATCACCGATTAAATAACCCTGGCGATAACGGGCAAGGTCAGCAATAAAATCCGGCAATGCCATATCGTCTACCATCAGAATGCCGTTCAACCAGAGCGGTTGCGTGTGTCTCAGTGCAACAGGTGTTTCGACAAGTTGGTCATTGAAACGTGTGGCTTCTCCCGAGAGTAAACGCTGGGTTCGTTGACTGGCTGCTGCGCGAATTTCCAGGGCACCTTCAAATAAATCGACACGGGTAATGTGTTTGTCGCACCCTAGAGTAAACCGGGTGCCGAGTGCAGTGACTTCGCCGTGGTCAGTGGCTGCAATAAACGCGCGCTGGTGGATGTCTTTCGCGGTACTAATCAACACTTCTCCTTTGCGTAACCTAATCCGTCGCTCTGTTGACGAAAAATACACATCAACAACCGAGTCGGTGTTTAACGTAAGTTGCGATCCATCGTGCAAGATGACATCCCGCTGCTCGCCCACGGCGGTTGCATAATCCGCTACCCAAGCCTGCCAGGGCGTTTGACGATAACCTGCCCAACCCAATCCGCCGAGCGCAAAAACCATTGCCATGTGTCGCAATACTTTTCGTCTGCCGGGTGAGGCGGGGCGCTCCAGCGTTGCCAGGCCAATTTCGGCTGACATACCGGGAGAGGAAAATTTACGGGTGACGTTTTCGATCTGTTGCCAGGCATATTCATGGGCAGAGTTTTGCTGGCGCCACGCATGCCAGGCGGCGCGATCTTCATCTGTGGTATCGCCGGAGGTCAGCTGCACAAACCACTGAGCTGCTGCATTGAGCGCATCGGTGTGAAGCGTATCGTTATTCATGATGGCGAAGCACGCAGTGCTGAATTGCTTTGGCAATATATTGGCGAACTGAGCTGACGGACACGCCGAGTCGTTCGGCAATCTCGGCATGAGGCAGTCCTTCCAGTTGCAACAATAAGAAAGCATGGCGCACGTTGGGCGTGAGGCCATCGAGCATAACGTCGATGTCGACTAAAGTTTCCAGCACGAGCGCGCGGGTTTCGGGAGAAGGGTATTCATCTTCCGGTAGATGCGCGATGGCATCCAGGTAAGCCCGCTCAAGATCCTTGCGGCGCAGGCTGTTTACCATCAATCCATGGGCAATGGTGGTCAGGTAAGCACGGGGTTCACGAATGAAGGTCCATTCATCTTTTAACAATACTTTCACGAAAGTGTCGTGCACCAGATCCGCCGCATCCCAGGTATTACCGAGTTTGCTGCGCAACCAACCATGTAACCAGCCTTGATGATCGTTATAGAGCGTGTGGATGGCATGACTCTGAACCAGATTTGCCATGATGCTGCCCATATTCCCGTGAGTGACAGATGAGGTGACGAGTCTGCAAATAAAAATGCAGATGATAATTGTTCGCAATTATCCACACGGCTGGCGCAATGTCAACGCACGCGACATCTGCTCACGCGGCGTTAAGAAACTAAGTACGCGTTAATTTTCGTTAGGCGAAGTAAAAAGCCGTAAGTGAAACGAAAACTCTTTGACAACGTTGTCTTAAGGGCCAAAGATAGTGCTGCTCGTTCTCCACTATAAAAGGATAAAAATCATGAACTACCCAAGGTTTACCGCTGCATTAGGCTTGGCATCCAGTCTGTTTCTCGGCGCCTGTTCGGCAACACCGGATCAATATCAGCAGCACGTGTTTTTCGATGACTTTCACTACACCGACATGCAGACATTTACCGATAACGGTTGGGCAGTCAGAACTGAAACCGGGCATCCGGGTATTGCCGGTGCCGCCTGGTCAGGGGAGGGGATTTCATTCCATGCGGATGTGGACGGTGCAGACCAGGGGGTAGTCCGGATGGCCTCCATCACCGACGGCACAGGTAAAAATACGCGCCACACGCAGTTTTGCCATGCGCGAAAATACCGTGAAGGTACTTATGCCGCACGGGTATTTTTTCGTGATGAACCCGAATATGGTCCTGACGGCGACGAAGTAATTCAGACCTTTTATGCCATCAGCCCGCTGAAGGCACCCATGGATAAAGACTACAGCGAAACCGATTTTGAATATCTGCCCAACGGCGGCTGGGGTGCTGACGCCAAGCCCGCAATGTGGACGACCACCTGGGAGACTTTCCAGCTGGAACCCTGGACCAAGGTCAACGAATTTACCCGGCAGGAAGGCAGCTATGCAGGCTGGCGAACTCTGGTGTTTACTGTCGCGGATAACAAGGTTCGCTATTACGTGGATGGCAAATTATTCTCCGAGCACAGCGAGAATGTGTATCCGGAAGACTTTATGTCGATCAATTTCAACCTGTGGTTTATGCCCAAGGGTGCGGATGATTCATTGGGGCC
>CAMPIG010000069.1 GCA_946886255.1 uncultured Cellvibrio sp.
TATTTATGCTTAAGTTCTATAGCATACATAAGATTACTGCTTTTTATCCTTTCAGAATCAAAATCCATCTTCTCTGTCAAATTAGACGACATGTATACGATGAACCGTGTTGGTTCATGATATACATTTTGTTTCGAGTGCCTATTAAAAATGTGAGGGACTTTGCACAAATATGAGAAATATCCTGGATAGGAAAAACCTGTCCCAATATCAAAGTATGAGCTATTCAGATTGGCAATTGTACATAACAAGTGCGCCATAAAATATGCGCCTCCAGGTATTGGTTGTTTGTTCGGAGAAGAACATCGGTGTGGAGGAAAAAGCGAATTAATGGGTGTTATTTACAAATGCATATTTCCCTGATGCGCGTTACCTTGAGGGCTGCCTATGAGCATCATGCTGGAAATGAAGAGACAAACGGCTGATTATCACGCGGCTACAGAAAATATTTTACGTGAACACTTGTTCAGTTGCCAGCTTTCAGAACATCGATACTACGATGTAATAAATACATTTTATGCAGCATATTCCTCGCTTGAGGCTGCAATATCTATCTTCCCGCTAACATCGGGATTGTTGAAACGCCGCTCAAAGATAGAACTTCTTAAAAAAGATTTGATCTATTTACGAAGCGGCTACCCTGTAAGAGCACCCTATATATCCGCCCCGTTTCTTCCTGATGTCACTAACGAGGCATCTGCCTTAGGTGTGATGTATGTAATGGAAGGGTCCACGTTGGGTGGAAAAATTATCATCAATCATTTAATGAAATACGATTGGATGAGTGTGCATCTGTGTGGAAACTTTTTTAGTAATTATGGCAGTAGTCGTCGCTATATGTGGAACGAATTTTGTCAGGTTATGGATAATTTTTTTGCAGGTAATGATCAAACTGCCAATCATTTGGTAAACGGGGCCAAAATAGCATTTGAATATATTTATTCTCTTTTGATTCAGATTCGGTGAGCTGATGAGGATGATTAACAATGACGGCAAAAAAATCCCCCCAAAAGCCTTTTACAGTAACTTTGGATAATTGCCATGAAGAACCTATTCATACTCCGGGTTCCATACAACCTCATGGTATGTTGGTGGTGATTGATAGGCATGATTTTTGTATTAAACAAGTTAGTGAAAATATTATCCGCTTTACGGGAGAGTCTGCCGACTTTTTCCTGGGTAAGAAGGTAGCTGAGCTGTTGGGAGAGAGCTTCTATACCTTTCTCAATGTGGCGCTACATGCTAGATCCAAATATTCCCACACCGCTAATTCCATCAAAGTAAAGCTGCCATCCAAGGCGGCGGAGAGCGTGCTATTTGATGCAGTATTTCATTGTGAAGGTGATGTGGTGTTGATTGATGTGGAGCAATCTCCACAGGATAGCAGTATTCAATATGCCAGCTATTATCATAAAATTAAGGAATTTACCCGTTCACTCAGTGAGCATGCAGAATTGCAGGCTATCTTTGAGCGCTCTGTAGCCGAGGTCAGAGATCTTACGGGTTATGATCGGGTGATGTTGTATCGTTTTGATCACGAGTACAACGGAGAGGTCATCGCTGAATCCAGGGTAGATAAATTAAATTCCTTTCTGGGGCAGCATTTCCCTGAATCTGATATTCCTGCTCAGGCGCGTGCGCTGTATGTCAAAAACAAAGTACGCATTATTGCCGATGTAAATGCTCAACCCAGTGCGCTGGTTCCGTTGTTGCACCCCGGCACAGAGGGACCTACTGATCTGGGGTTAAGTATGTTACGGAGTGTGTCGCCTATACATATTCAATATCTGAAAAATATGGGCGTTTGTGCTTCCATGTCAATCAGTATTATTGTGGATGGCCATCTATGGGGGCTGATCACCTGCCATCATTATTCTCCGCATATAGTCTCTGTTGAAACGCGAGAGGCAGCATTGTTTCTCAGTGTACTAATCTCGCACCTCATTACCACCAATGATCGTTCGCAAGCGCGCCTCTATGATTCCGAGTTGCTAGCGTTGAATGCACGTCTGGCGGAGAACATGGTGCAGGTGGTGAATTACGTAGATGGTTTACGGAAAGATATCCCTGCAATGTTGGGGCTGGCCAACGCTGAAGGTGTGGCGTGGAACCTTGAAGGTCATACCGAAAGCTACGGTAGCACACCTTCGGACGAGCAAACTGAACAACTGGTGAATTGGTTATTTACCAAAGTCGGTAAGTCATTTTTATTTCACACCCATAAGTTGTCCGATATTAATCCTGAGTTCCGCGAGTATGCCGAAGTTGCCAGCGGCATCTTGTTTATCGTCTTGTCATTTACGGATAAGCAGTTTTTCTTATGGTTTCGGCCGGAGGTAATGAATACCAGGCACTGGGGCGGTAAACCCGAAAAGACTATCGAGTTTCTGGATGATGGCAGTCACCGGTTGATGCCACGCCGCTCATTTGAACTGTGGAAAGAAAGGGTGCGTTTTACGTCAGCACCCTTTAATGAAATTGAAATTCGCAATGTGTTGAAATTTCGTACCACTATGCAGAACTATCTTATGATGAACACGGAGTTCCTGCGCGAACGCAATGCCGATCTGGAGCGTAAGATTGCGCAGCGTACCTTGTCACTTGAGCAGGAAATTCGGGAGCGCGAAAAAGTCCAGCAGGAGTTGGAGTTATCGTTGCGTGCGTTGCAGGCCTCGAACAAGGAGCTGGAACAATTCGCGTATATTGCTTCCCATGACTTGCAGGAACCCTTGCGCAAGATCCAGGTTTTGGGTGATCGGTTGCATAACTTTTCTGATCAATTGGATGCTCGGAGTCAGGATTACCTGCGGCGCATGATCAAGGCGGCCAATCGTATGCAGATGTTGGTTGTAGACTTATTATCCTTTTCACGCATTGGTGTCACTGGTGAAAGCATTCGCCACGTTAACCTGAATGACATCATGAGAGATGTCTTGTCCAACCTTCATATTGCAATAGAGGAGTCAGGTGCTCAGCTTGATATTGGCGAATTGGGCAGCATCTGTGCAAATGCGGCACAAATCAGTCGGCTATTTCAGAACCTGATGCAAAATGCTATCAAGTTTGTGAAAAACGGCACGGTGCCCCGGATCAGTGTCAAGAGGGTTGAAGAGACCGCTGACACAGCAACCTTCGAGATCCGCGACAACGGCATCGGCTTTGAAAAAGAATATGAAGAGAAAATTTTCGGACTTTTCAGTCGCCTGCATAGAACCAATGAAGATTATCAAGGCACCGGCTTGGGGCTGGCGGCATGCCGCAAGATAGTGGAAAGCCACCGTGGCAAGATCTGGGCACGTAGCAATTTAGGTGAGGGTACAGCCTTCTTTATCCTATTACCGTTACGAGGCGCCATGGACGCTGCAGCACTGGAAGAACAGGTCTTGGCTGATTCTTTTGTTGAGGATTAAAATATCTCCGGGCCTCGTTGTGGCCTCGTTAATCATCCGGTCACACAGCTGTGGTAAAGTACCGCTTCTTTTGCCATCTCACTGACTCTCTTTTGGTTTCATGATTATCAAGTTAATTAAATCTTTGGCGCTACTCGTGCTGCTGACGGCATGCGCCACACAGCAAAGTGTTCATCGCAGCTGGCCCGAGGGCGCACCATCCCGTGCATACTTCGAAAAAATTTATGCAGCGGATTTGCGTAATCAGCGGGAGCAAACCCTGGATGAATATATGGTCTGGGTGAAACGCTATTACGAGGGATGGGAGTTGTACCGTCGCGGTTGGTTGGATGTGTCGCAGGATCTGGTGGTGCAGATAGAGAATCCACAGGTGGCTCGGGAGGTGGATGCCAAAATGTACGCCGTTGGTCGCGCCATCGCCGGTGAGTGGGCGAAAAAAACCAACACCCGCAAGATTTTTACCCGTCACGTGGCCATTTGGGGTAACGCCTTGGTGGAGTCCATGAGTCGCGATGAAGAGTTGAAGCTGATCAATATCGTGCAAAACGATGTCAATGGATTATTGGTTGATAAATTATCGGTGGATGCCATTACGGCTGATCGCTATTATGCGCAGGATGAAGACGACGTCTTCAGTTGGTAAAAATCGAAAATTCCCAATACATTGACGAAACACTCACCACTTCGGTACCTGTATGGCCGATATCTTGCCGTTTAAAAGAAAGAGTCCTTTTGAAAAACATAAGGGAAAAACCTTATGTCGCAGCGGTTTTCATAAATGGGCAGTGATTAAGGAAAAGCAGTTTGACGTGAAGCAGGGTAAATTGGTGACCGTGTATAAATGTGAACGGTGCGGGGAGCAAAAGGTAGTAGCGATATAAACATAAGCGGGCCGCTGTCGCCAACGGCCGTAACATTTGTTAATTAATGGTGATGGCCGCCAGCACCATGAGCGTGGCCATGAGCAATTTCATCCTCAGTAGCTTCACGTACATCAGTCACTTCCACATCAAAGTTCAGGTCAACGCCAGCCAAAGGGTGGTTGCCGTCAATCGTCACCTGATTGCCTTCCACACCAGTAACGGTGACGACTTGCAAACCGTGTTCGGTTTCGGCATGAAATTCCATGCCCACTTCAATTTGTTCAATACCGGAAAACATGCTGGAGTCCAGTTGTTGGACCATGGCATCGTCGCGCTCGCCATAAGCTTCGGCAGCCGCTACGGACACATTCAATTTGTCACCCACAGCTTTTCCTACCAGGGCGTTTTCCAGACCGGGGATAATGTTTCCCGCACCGTGGAGGTAAGAAAGCGGTTCCTGACCTTCTGAGGAATCCAACACTTTGCCAGTGCTGTCTGTCAGGGTGTAGTGAAAACTGGCAACGCAGTTGTTGGAGATATTCATAAAAAGCCTTTTAGGGTTGTGGTTTAAAGATGACGTCAATCAAAACGTTTAATTTTCTTGCCGTTGACTTCGGCTTTACCGAGATAAATGGTGTAAGCATCGCCGTCTTCTTCCTGTTGCAGGCGCACTAACAGATAATCCCAATCCTTGGCTAACCAGGCATAAGTGACACGATCATCATTTTCGCGGCTGCGTTTGACTTTGATTGTATTCACTTTGCCTAAAGGGGTTTCAAGCATCTCTTCACTGACGATCTCAAAACCGTACTCTTTTAAACGGCCACCGTCGGCAATCTGGTATACCAATTCTTTCTTATTGTTGACCAGGTCTTGTTGCAACTGCAGCTGATAGCTGAGTTTATCTTGCACGCGCTGCGCGATATCCATCTTCCAGGTAGTATTTTGCACATTGTTGGTGACGGTCTTTGTGTCCCAGTCAAAGGTTAACTCTGCATCCCGGTCGCGACCGAGAACTCGACGCTGGTATTTGTAATGCAAGGGAACGATCTGCTGCTTTTCTTCGTCGATACGGAGGCGACTGGTTTCGTCAATGCTGGCAAACCAGGAGCGAGCAAAAAAGCGCATCAGATAAGTGCCATCGTCTTGCGGTGTTAGCGAATGAGTGACGGTGACTTTGAAGCCCAGCGCGGTGGATGTGTATTCATTGGAGAAACTCTTGGGCAATTCGGCTGCACGGGAGGCGAAAGCAAAGCAGAGGGTAAATAAGAACAGTAAGACATGTTTTTTTTGCATAGTCAGGCAATCCTTATGATTCTGCGACGAATGAGTCTTCGATAAAATAATTCCGTAACAAATAGATTTGCAGCAAAAACTGCAACACTATCAACGCTTGCAATGAATGCTACGAATAAAAGTAATGGTGGCTATTCCTGCTGGCATACCCATCAAATTGTTATGCATTGATTAGATAACCGGACGGCGGTAAAAGTTCGTTATCCAGAAATACCTCGCCGTTAGCCATGCGTAAGCGACCTTCAGCAAACCATTTCACCGCGAGCGGATAAATAATATGTTCCTGCTGTTGAACCCGCTTGGCGAGGCTGATGGCATCATCTACCGATTCAATAGAAATTTTGGCCTGTATAACCGCCGGGCCTCCATCCAGCTCCTCTGTGACAAAATGCACAGTCACACCGTGTTCAACTTCACCGGCATCCAGCACCCGCTGGTGGGTGTGCAGACCCTGGTATTTGGGCAGCAGTGATGGGTGAATGTTCAACATACGCCCCGCATAGTGCCGTGTAAAAGTAGTGGTAAGGATGCGCATGAAGCCGGCAAGCACAACTAAATCCGGTTGATAACTGTCGATCAGTTGCGCCAGCTTTTGATCAAAGGACTCACGGTCATCGAATTGTTTGTGATCCAGAACCAGAGCAGGAATACCGGCCTGTTCGGCGCGCTCCAGGCCGAACACGGCGGGACGGTTGCTGATGACAGCGGCAATATCGATGGGCAGTTCGCTGTTTTGCATCCCATCAATAAGTGCCTGTAAATTACTGCCGCTGCCGGAGATCAGTACAACAACACGTGTGCGTGGCGAACTCATTAAACGACCAGCCCCTGTAACTCTACCTGCGCTTCATCCGCTTGCGCCTTGGCGATATAACCCACAACAAGAGGTGTTTCACCCGCGTCCGCAAGAATCTTCAACGCTTTGTCTTTTTCCTCGTCAGGTACAGCGATAACCATACCCACACCACAATTAAAGGTGCGGTACATCTCACGCATTGCCACATTGCCGCTGCGTTGTAACCATTGGAAAACGGCAGGTAACTCCCAGCTTTGGGTATCGATAACAGCTTTGCAATCGTCCGGCAATACACGCGGTATATTCTCAGTCAGGCCGCCGCCGGTGATGTGTGCAAGTGCATTGACACGGGACTCCTTAATCAAACGCAACACCGATTTGACGTAAATACGTGTCGGCGCCATTAAGGCGTCGCTCAATGGTTTGCCGCCACAATCCTGGTCCAGATCCGCTTTACTGACGTCAATGATTTAGCGCACCAGAGAATAGCCGTTTGAGTGCGGGCCGCTGGAGGTCAGGGCGATCAACGCGTCACCGGCTTTAACCTGGCTGCCATCAAGAATTGCGGACTTTTCCACCACGCCAACGCAAAAACCGGCCAGATCGTAATCTTCGCCTTCATACATGCCGGGCATTTCGGCAGTTTCGCCGCCGACCAATGCGCAACCTGCCATTTCACAACCGTCGCCAATGCCAGAAACAACCGCAGCAGCAACATCGACATTGAGCTTGCCGGTGGCGTAATAGTCGAGGAAGAACAGCGGTTCAGCACCGGTTACTACCAAATCGTTGACACACATAGCCACCAGGTCGATGCCGATGGTGTCATGCTTGCCGAGATTCATGGCCAAACGGAGCTTGGTGCCCACGCCGTCGGTACCCGAAACCAGAACCGGCTCGCGATATCCCTTGGGAATTTCACAGAGGGCGGCAAACCCGCCAAGACCTGCCATCACCTCGGGGCGCCGGGTACGTTTGGCTACCCCTTTGATTCGCTCGACCAAGGCATCGCCGGCATCAATATCAACACCGGCATCTTTGTAACTCAGGGAAGTGACAGGGGGTTGTTGTTCGCTCATAGAGTGGGATTCGCTCGCGCAGAGGGTTTCAAAAAAAGGCCGCCATTCTACCAGCTAATCGCTGCTTAGGGGTGCATTGATGGCGCGCACCGGCCGCAAATATCGAATCAGGTCGCTTCGTTTCGCGCTATTGCCTGCTACAATGCTGAACTTTCGTCGCGCTGTCTGATCAGCCAGGCGTGTCTTCTTTCCACCAGGATTGTTTCAGGGGCAGATTTTGTTACGACTTTTGACGTTTTTGCTGCTTAGTGTCTGCGCAGCCGCCAGCATGGCCGAGCAGGTAGTCCAGGTATATCGTGCGGAGGCCCTGGTGAGGTCTCAGTCACAGGCTGAGCGCAACACAGCAATGCGCGTCAGTTTGGGAGAAGTTATCTGGCGAGTGTCTGGTGACGGTGCTGCTCTGGAGCACCCCATGGTGCGCGAGGCCTTGAAGCAGGCTCAGGGTTATCTGTATGAGTACAGCTATGCCTCTACCGACGAGCAGCTTGACGTTGATGGTGAGTCGGTGCGGGCGATCAAGCTCATCCTCAAGTTTTCCCCTCAGGCAATTGAAAAGCTCTTGCGAGAAGCGCGTCTGCCGTTGTGGCCGGCGAATCGCCCGAAGTTGCTTGTATGGCAAATCATGACCGATGCATCCGGCACCACGCATCGCGTACTGGAAGACGAAGCACGCAAGGCGCTTTATGACCAGGCTGCCTTGCGCGGCTTACCCTTGTTGTTGCCTATGCACGACTTTGAAGACAACATCGCCCTCGGCTCCGACAGTCTGTGGAATATGGATGAAGCGAGCATTCGCGCCGCTTCAGAGCGTTATAAACCTGACGCTATTCTGGTGGGGCGCTATCGTGAGTCCGGCGGTTTGTGGCGTGCCAACTGGCAATTGTTACACGCTTCGGCGAACCAGAGCTTTGATACCCAAAGTGCCGAAATCCCCAGCCTGTTTGTGCAGGCTATCAATACTACCGCCGACTATTTTGCCCGGCTTTATGCCATCACTCCCAGTGAAGGCGGTTCGGGTGCGATTGTCATTCGGGTTGGAGATGTGCGCGATTTTGCGACCTACAAGAAAGTGCAGCGTTATCTCGAAGGCCTGGCGATGGTTACCTGGGTGGAGATGATGACCGCACAACAGGATCGCCTGTTGATTCGCTTGCATACCGAAGGTGACCTGGCGTTGTTACTCAGTACACTGGAACTGGGTAAAAAACTTTTCCCGGTGGAATCTGAATCCATTTCGGTACAACCCGTAGAAGCCTATCGACCTCCGGCAACCACGAACGGAACGAGCACCGGTGCCGATGGTGGTTTGGGTGGCAGTGAACCGGGCAGTTTGCCCCATGCTCGCGGTTCCCTGGCTAATCCGCTGGTTTACCGTTGGCAGGATTAATCGTACGCCTGTGGATGATCTGATGATGACGCATATCCCACAACAATTGTCTCTGGGTGTCAGTCTGAATGATGACGCTACCTTTGATAATTTCTATGCTCCCGCCGGTTCGCACAATGCGGAGGTGGTTGCCTTTATGCGTGACCAGATCATGCGTGATCCGATAGAAACCACCCGCGAAACTTTTGTATATCTCTGGGGCGCCTCCGGTAGCGGCCTGACGCATCTTTTGCAGGCCGGTTGTCACTATGCCCAATCCCGGGGGATGAGTATGCAATATCTGCCAATGGCAGATCTGGCGGGTTATGCACCCGCAGAACTTTTCGCCGATCTGGGTACACTGGATTATTTGTGTATCGATCATCTAACGGCGGTCGCGGGCCGGCCGGACTGGGAATTGGCGCTATTCAATCTCTATAACAGCCTGCGCGAAAGTGGCAAATGCCTGGTGGTGGCCGCTGAACAGAGTCCCCGCGAGTTGCCGATCCAACTGGAAGACCTGCGATCACGGTTGCAATGGGGCGTGACTTATCAAGTCCAATTGCTCAGCGATGAAGAAAAGCAGGAGGCTTTACAGCGCCGCGCCAGAGCCAGGGGTATGGAATTAAATGACGAGGTGGCCTATTACATCCTGCAACGTCTGCCGCGTGATATGAACGAACTCTTCTGCCAACTACAGCGTCTGGATCATGCCTCCCTGGCAGAGCAGCGCAAATTGACTATTCCCTTCGTGAAAAAAGTACTGAATATATAGCCCCGCCACCAGGTTTGAAAATATTCGTACCCGCACCCGAAACATCCCTTCGACCGCTTTTACGCATGGACAAAAGTTCGGGCGCTTTCTGTACGAATTTCTTTTAGGTTTTTAGCCTGGGGGTCAAGAAGTGTTATTGCGCTAAAAAATACCTGATGAATCGCGCACACTAGGCGCCCTGAATCCTTGAGATAACAAGATAAACTCAACCAGGTTGGGCTCGCGCCCGATCAGCCCCTTTGGAGTATGCCCATGAATCTGCGCCAACTATGCCTATCAATATTAATGACGTGTCTGCCTTGGCTATTGGTGGCCTGTGGCAGCAAAGGTGGTGATGGTGATCAACCACCACAGACCAGTTCATCAGACAGTAGCAGTTCTGTGGCCACAGCTAGTGCAACCATCAAGGTTAATCAGGTGGGCTTTTTACCCTTGGCTCAAAAGTTGGCTGTCGTGCCGTCAGGAGTGGGGGACAGTTTTTCGCTCATCGCCGTTGACTCGGATGCGGAGGTATTTACCGGGAGTTTGGGTGGCGCTGCAACCTGGGCACCGGCGGGCGATAGCGTTCGGTTGGCCGATTTCTCCAGCTTTACCACGCCTGGCGAATACCGCATTCGCGTGGCGGGCGTTGCGGATTCCAACCGCTTCCGCATTGCGCAGGATATCTATCAATCCTTGAATAAGGCGGCCATTAAAGCCTTCTATTTCAATCGGGCCAGCACGGCATTGTTGGAAACTCATGCCGGTATATACGCACGGCCCGCCGGTCATCCGGATACCAATGTGCAGGTGCACGCCTCGGCGGCTTCGCCCCAGCGGCCGGAAGGCACGGTTATCCAGGCACCGAAAGGCTGGTATGACGCAGGAGATTACAACAAGTACATCGTCAATTCCGGTATTTCTACCTACAGCCTGCTTGCTGCCTATGAGCATTTTCCGGAGTACTACCAAGGCCAGAACCTCAGCATTCCCGAAAGCGATAACACACTGCCGGACCTGCTCGACGAAATTTTGTGGAATCTGGAATGGATGCTGGATATGCAGGACCCCAACGACGGTGGCGTCTACCATAAGCTCACGGACAAGGAATTTGATGGCGCTGTTATGCCCCATGAAACCGGCACCCAACGCTATGTGGTGCAGAAGGGCACCTCTGCAACCCTCAATTTTGCGGCGGTGATGGCCGTGGCCAGTCGTGTTTATGCGCCTTTCGACGCGCAACTTTCCGCAGAGATGCTGGCTGCTGCTGAATCTGCCTGGGCATGGGCGCAGGCCAACCCGGACATTACCTATTCTCAGCCGGCTGACATCAAGACGGGCGGCTACGGCGATGCGACATTGACTGACGAACATGCCTGGGCGGCGGCTGAGCTTTATATCACCACGGGTAAAGACGCCTATTACACCGGAATGAATCCGGCGCAAGTACAGGCTACCGTGCCGTCCTGGGGTGATGTACGCGGGCTTGCCTGGGCTTCTTTGGCCCATCATCGCAGCGAGTTGACTGACATAGCTGACAGGGCCCTCATTGCCCAGCGCATTACCGCGCTGGCCGACAAACTCTTGGCGGACTGGGAAGCGTCCGCCTACGCCGTGCCTATGCAACAGGAGAATTTTGTGTGGGGCAGCAATTCGGTGGCCTTGAACCAGGCCATGATGTTATTGCAGGGCTATCAATTAAATGGCAAAAGTGACTACCTGGGAGCGGCGCAATCCCTGCTGGATTATGTGTTGGGACGCAACCCGACGGACTTCTCATTTGTGACAGGATACGGGGTAAAAACACCGCAACATATTCACCATCGTCCCTCCGAAGCTGACGGTATTGCAGCTCCTATTCCCGGGTTTTTGGCGGGCGGTCCCCACGCAGGACAACAGGATGCAGGGGATTGTCCCGTCAATTATCCTTCTGATCTCCCGGCCAAGTCTTATCTGGATCACTGGTGCAGTTATGCCAGCAACGAAATTGCTATCAACTGGAACGCACCGTTGGTGTATGTATCCGGCGCCCTGCAAGCCTTGACGGAACAATAAATGTGATCGCGGATCAACAGTCAGCACAGGCTGTTGATCCCGCAACCTGGAACCGCCTCTGCCATCCGGCAAATTGCCTTAATGACCAAAGCTGGCTATGTTTAAACGAACATACCCTCTCTATCTGGAGCACCGGTGAATAAACCGATGATGGCAGATACTTCTTCTTCCTCACAGCCAGCGCCTGTAGGTCGTCGTTTTGCCAGGCGTGTTTATCCAGCGCGCATCATCGGGCTCGGTTTGGGTTTCTTCTCGGTAGGTGCCGCGCTTGTTCCGCTCTCTTACGACTTTTGGGTCTGGTTTCTATTAATCATGTACGCCTTTGCCTGGCCGCATGTTGCCTATCTTTATGCAACGCGTGTCTCCGATTCTTTTGCCACTGGCAAGCGCCAATTATTATTTGATTCATTTTGCGGCGGCCTGTGGGTTGCTGCCATGGCATTTAATCTTCTACCCAGCGTCGTGGTATTAACCATGTTGAGTATGAACAACATGGCCACCTCGGGCGGACGGTTTTTTGGCGTTGGTTTGCTGGCGCAGTTAAGCGGTTTGCTCTTGGGGGTGGCGATCTTTGGTTGGCAACCGCAATGGGATAGCAGTCTCACGGTTGTGATTGCCTCAATGCCGTTTTTGATTGTGCATCCCTTGGCGGTGGGCATGATGGCTTACAGTTTTGCCACGCGTCTGCACGAACAAAAAAACAGTTTGAAATTATTGAGCCGTACCGATGGCCTGACCGGATTGTATAACCGGCGCTATTGGCAATTGCGTGCAGCCGAAGAGTTTGAGCGTAGTCGTCGCCAGGGGAATCCCGCGTCCCTAATTATGTTGGATATTGATCACTTTAAAAAAATAAATGATCAATACGGTCACAGTATCGGCGACGACGTTCTGGAGGCACTGAGTTATCTGTTGCAAATTAATTTGCGCAGCATTGATATTCTCGGTCGCTACGGCGGCGAAGAATTCGCCGTTGTACTGCCGGAGATCGATGCACAACGCGCACAGGAGATTGCTGAGCGCGTGCGCCTTGCCGTGGCGAAAGAACCACTGAGTGAAAAGCAGTTATTGAAGTGCACAATCAGCTTGGGGATTGCGGAAATATCCCGTTCAACAAAAGATTTTGATGAGTGGCTCAACGCGGCGGATAAAGCGCTTTACGACGCTAAAGCCGCCGGTCGAAATCGAACTTGCGTGTACGGTGAATAACCCGGGTATTGGTTGACCGTGGAATTATTCAGGGTGCTACGCAATCCAGACAACTCGCATAAACCGCATGAGGATCATTCATCTTGCTGAGTGTGGCCAGCGGTTTGAGTAATGGCAATACCTGTTGTTGTACCTCCAGCGCGGTGACATTATTCAGCAAGGTTTTGGGTGCAAGCATGCCCACATAACTACCGGCGAGCTGGCGTAAAAAGATTTCGCGAGGCGAAAGCGGCCGGCTGATAACCTCTACACTGTATTCGTCCAGGTTGACGTGTTGGGCAGCAGCGGCAATCACGTCTTCCAGTGTGCCCAACTGATCCACTAAACCCAGTTGCTGCGCCGTAGCACCGCTCCATACCCGCCCTTCGGCAATAGCTTCAATGTCCGCCGGTTCTGCCTGGCGCGCTTCCGCCACCAGATTAATGAAGCGCTGGTAAATATGGTCGACAGTTAACTGAATGATGTCACTGGCTTGAGGTGAAAGTTCGCGATCAGGGCGAGCGGCGCCGGCCAGTGCGGTGGTGCCGACACCATCCGTCGTGATACCAATATTGGCGAGACTTTTTTCTACTGTAGGAAACGCGCCGAAGACGCCAATGGAGCCGGTCAAGGTCGTTGGTGTTGCCCAGATTTCATTGCCTGCAGCGGCGATCCAGTAACCGCCCGATGCAGCCAGGCTGCCCATGGAGATAAACACCGGTATACCGGCATCGCGGGTTGCCTGAATTTCATCGCGAATAACTTCCGACGCAAAGGAGCTGCCGCCGCCACTGTCGATGCGAATGACCAGTGCCTTTACCACATTTTCCTCACGTACTTTTTGCAGTATCTCCGCCACTGTCTGGCTGCCGATACTGCCGTCCGGTTGGTGTCCATCAAGTATATTGCCGGAGGCCACCAACAGGCCGATCTTGTCGGCTTTGGGGGGTTGTGTGCGCTTCGCATCGGCAAGATACACACTGGCGTCGACTCCGTTGTAATAGTTACCCGCATCACTTTTGCCCAGTTGTTCGATCAGCTGTTGCTGAACGCTTTGATAGTTTTTGAGTTCATCCACCAAACCGTTTTCCAGTGCAAGTTGTGCACTGCTGCCGCCGACATCGCGCAACTTGGTATCCATGGTATTGATGAAGTTATCAAGCGAACCTTCGGGTAATTCGCGTGCCTGTTCAATCTGTTGCGTGTATTGCACCCACAATTCGCCCAACCAACGGGAGTTATGTTCTTTGGATTCTTCGGACATGTCTTCACGCAGTAGCGGCTCTACCGCATCCTTGAATTTTCCGGAGCGGAATACGTGAAAGTTAATGTCGAGTTTATCTAACGTGCCTTTGATGTAATTGCGGTAGGTGCCGTAGCCGGTTACCAGCACAGCGCCCATATCATTCAAATAAATCGTGTCGGCATAACTGGCCAGGTAATATTGGTCCTGCGTAAAGTTGTCGCCGTAGGCGATAATTTTTTTCCCACTGGCTTTAAACTTTTCCAGTGCCTGGCCGATCTCCTGCAGTTTGCTGATGCCGCCAACCAACAGGTAATCTAACTCCAGAATCAGGGTCGTGACGCGCTCATCTTCAGTGGCAAAATTAATGGCTTCCACCAGCTCGCGTACAACGGTTTCACTTTCTTCCGGTCCCACATCACTGAGCAGCAAACTGACTGGATCAACATAGTTACGCTGATCGACCAGCATACCGCTGGGCGCAACACGTAACGCGAATTCGGCGGGGAGCACCGGTGTTTTCTGCGTGCCCAGCGCGATGACAATCACCAACACAATAAACAGAAAGATCAGATTGAATACGGCGATCCGTATCCAGGTCAGCAGCGACCAGAGTCCAAATATAAATCGGCTGAACGGGCCGGGAGTGCGTTGTTGCTGTGAATGGTCCACGTTTTACATCCTTAGGGTTAACAGGAAATCAATGGAGGTTTTGCAGTGCCCAAAGGCAAGAGATTATTCAAGGGTTGTTGGTTGTCGTTGGTAATATTGCCAGTATTGCATCCAGCGGCTGATCATCATCGCGCTGATAAAAATAGTGACCGATAGTA
>CAMPIG010000070.1 GCA_946886255.1 uncultured Cellvibrio sp.
GACTATGCTTAAACCAGAGCTTTGAGTTGTTGTCTCAAGAGCTGCGATTGCCGTCCGCTGGAGGGATCTACCCTGAGCAGTTGCGAACCCCATCGCTAACCAGAGGTATGTTATGAGCCTTTTTAATCATTACCGCGAGCGCTATGACAGCACCCAGCAGGAAGAATTATCGATTAAGGAATATCTCGAACTTTGTAAGACTGATCCCAGTGTGTATGCCAGTGCTGCCGAGCGTATGTTGATGGCCATTGGCGACCCCGAGGTCGTGGATACCGCGCAAGACCCTCGCCTCAGCCGCATCTTTTCCAACAAAATTATCAAGCGATACAAGGCCTTCGGTGAGTTTTACGGCATGGAGGAATGTATCCAGCAAATCGTGTCATTCTTTCGTCACGCGGCACAAGGGTTAGAGGAAAAGAAACAAATCCTTTACCTGCTCGGTCCGGTTGGCGGCGGTAAATCTTCGTTGGCAGAAATGCTCAAGACATTGATGGAGAAGATGCCGATCTACTGCATCAAAGGCTCACCGGTTTTTGAGTCGCCGCTGGGTTTGTTCAGTCCGGAAGAGGATGGCCATATCCTTGAAGAAGATTACGGCATTCCGCGCCGCTATATCAAAACCATCATGTCGCCTTGGGCAGCGAAGCGTTTGCAGGAGTTTCATGGCGATGTCACCCAATTTCGAGTAGTGAAAGTCTACCCTTCTACCCTTAACCAGATCGCTATTACCAAGACCGAACCGGGTGATGAAAATAATCAGGATATTTCCTCGTTGGTAGGCAAGGTTGATATTCGCAAACTCGAAGAATTTCCCCAGAATGATCCGGATGCTTATAGCTTCTCCGGCGGCTTATGCCGCGCCAACCAAGGTTTGATGGAATTTGTGGAGATGTTCAAGGCGCCGATCAAGGTGCTTCACCCTTTGCTGACTGCCACGCAGGAAGGTAATTTCAACAGTACCGAAGGCTTGGGCGCCATCCCGTTTGATGGCGTTATTTTGGCGCACTCCAACGAATCTGAATGGCAAAATTTTCGTAACAACAAGAACAACGAAGCGTTCATTGACCGGGTTTATATCGTCAAAGTGCCTTATTGTCTCCGGGTGACGGAAGAGATGCAGATTTATGAAAAATTGCTCCAAAACAGTTCGTTATCCAGAGCACCCTGTGCACCAGACACTTTACGTATGCTGGCCCAGTTCTCGGTACTGTCGCGCCTAAAAGAGCCAGAAAATTCCAACATTTTCTCCAAGATGCGCGTCTATGATGGCGAAAACCTCAAAGACACCGACCCGAAAGCCAAATCGTTGCAGGAATACAAAGACTCCGCCGGAGTGGATGAAGGCATGAACGGTTTATCTACCCGTTTCGCTTTCAAAATTTTATCGCGCGTCTTTAATTTCGATCCTACCGAAATTGCGGCGAACCCGGTGCACCTGATGTATGTGCTGGAGCAACAGATTGAACAGGAACAATTTCCTAAAGAAGTGCAGGAAAAATATCTCAACGTCCTCAAAGAGTATATTGCACCCAAATATGTGGACTTCATTGGTAAGGAAATCCAGTCAGCCTATCTCGAATCCTATGCCGAGTATGGCCAAAATATCTTTGATCGTTATGTGACGTATGCTGATTTCTGGATTCAGGACCAGGAATACCGTGATCACGAAACCGGCGAGATCCTTAACCGCGCGGCCTTGAACGAAGAGCTGGAGAAAATTGAGAAGCCCGCAGGCATCAGCAATCCCAAAGATTTCCGTAACGAAATTGTCAACTTTGTGTTGCGGGCCAAAGCCAACAATGCCGGGAGAAACCCTGATTGGCGCAGCTATGAAAAATTGCGCACGGTCATTGAGAAGAAAATGTTCTCCAATACCGAAGATCTGTTGCCGGTTATTTCGTTTAACGCCAAGGCATCTGCCCAGGACAAGAAAAAGCATCAGGATTTCGTACAGCGGATGATCGAGCGTGGCTATACCGAGAAACAAGTGCGCTTGTTATCCGAATGGTATTTGCGGGTCAGGAAATCACAATAGGAGGAAATACAGGAATCCATCCGCGTTATCGTTAAAATAGCATCGACATCTCGGCAGCCGCAATACGCAACTGCCGGACCGATTTGCGACAGGCTGACAGGTAAGCTATGAGCTATATTATTGATCGTCGCTTGAACACCAAAAACAAAAGTGCCGTAAATCGCCAACGCTTTTTGCGGCGCTACCGCACCCAGATTCACAAAGCCGTTTCCGACGCTGTTGGCGAGCGATCCATCAAAGATATTGATCGTGGCGGCAAGATCAGCATCCCTACCAAAGACATTGGCGAGCCCGTTATCTATCACGGTAACGGTGGCCGCAACACGCGCGTACTTCCTGGCAATAAACATTTCTCTGAGGGAGATCGCATTCCGCGCCCCGAGGGCGGCGGCGGTGAAGGCGGCAGCAAGGCCAGCGATTCCGGCGAAGGTGAAGATGATTTTTCATTCACCATTTCCCAGGAAGAATTTCTGAATTTTATGTTTGAGGGTTTGGAATTGCCAAACCTGATAAAACGGCAGCTCACCGGTGTTGAAGAATTCAAAAAAGTCCGCGCGGGTATTGCCAACGAAGGCAGTCCCGGCAAGATCAACATTGTCCGTTCGCTGCGCTCCGCCAATATGCGCCGCATTGCGTTGACCGGCAAAAAACGCAAACGCCTGGAAGAACTGGAAGCTGCCCTGGAGGCCTTACATCCCGGCGAACGCACCGGGCCCGGTTACGAAGCATTGCTGGACGAGATGGCAAAATTGCGCAAGGCAATCGCCGCCACACCTTGGCTCGACACCTTCGATTTGAAATACAACCTGCATATCAAGCAACCTATTCCACGCTCCAAGGCGGTTATGTTCTGCATTATGGATGTGTCCGGCTCCATGGATCAGGCGACCAAAGATATTGCCAAGCGCTTTTTCATTCTGCTGTATTTATTCTTGCAACGGAATTACGAAAAGACTGAAGTGGTGTTTATTCGTCACCACACCATTGCCAAGGAAGTGGATGAAGATGAATTCTTTCACTCCCGCGAAACCGGCGGTACCGTGGTGTCCAGTTCGCTACGTTTGATGCACAGTATTATTGAAGCGCGTTATTCACCGTCGGAGTGGAATATTTATGGTGCCCAGGCATCCGATGGTGATAACTGGGAAGATGATTCTGCCAACTGCAAAGAGCTGATGATCAACAATGTGTTGCCGCAGTGCCAATATTATTCTTATATCGAAATTACACCGCGCAACCACCAATCCTTGTGGCATACCTACGAAGAAGTAGAGGCTGCCTGCCCGGATCAATTTGCCATGCAACATATTGTCAGTGCCGCCGATATTTATCCGGTTTTCCGTGAACTCTTCCATAAGAGGGTCGCATGACTCAACCGCTGTTTACTACCTCGGAATGGAACTTTGACCTGATACGTGATTGTGATCGGGCCTTGGGCGAACTGGCTAAAGAATTCCGGCTAGACACCTACCCCAACCAAATTGAAGTCATCAGTTCCGAACAGATGATGGATGCCTACGCCGCCGTAGGTATGCCGATTGGCTACCACCACTGGTCCTATGGCAAGCAATTTCTCAGCACTGAACATTCTTATAAGCGCGGGCAAATGGGGCTGGCTTACGAGATCGTTATTAATTCCAATCCCTGCATCGCGTATTTGATGGAAGAAAATACCATGGCCATGCAGGCCCTGGTAATCGCCCATGCCTGCTACGGTCATAATTCTTTCTTTAAAGGTAATTATTTATTTAAAACCTGGACCGATGCCGATTCGATTATTGATTATCTGGTGTTTGCCAAAAATTACATCAGTAAATGCGAAGAGCGCTATGGTATTGATCAAGTAGAGGAAATTATTGATTCCTGCCATGCCTTGATGAATTACGGCGTGGATCGCTATAAGCGCCCCTACCCTATTTCTGCTCAGGAGGAAGAACAGCGACAGGCTGAGCGGGAAGAGTATTTGCAGAAACAGGTAAATGACTTGTGGCGGACTATTCCTAAAGCGGAGCAAACCGAAGAAGACCCCAAAACAGCGCGCCGCTTTCCGTCGGAGCCGCAGGAAAATATCCTCTATTTTTTGGAAAAAAATTCACCGCTGCTGGAATCCTGGCAACGGGAGATCATTCGTATCGTGCGCAAGATTGCCCAGTATTTTTATCCCCAGCGCCAGACCCAGGTGATGAATGAAGGCTGGGCCTGTTTCTGGCATTACACGCTGCTGAATGAACTCCACGCACGCGGTATGGTGACGGATGGCTTTATGTTGGAGTTTTTGCAATCCCACACCAGCGTCATTGCCCAACTGCCCTACGATCACCCCTACTTTAGCGGGATTAATCCCTACACGCTCGGCTTCAGCATGATGATGGATATTCGTCGCATCTGCGAAAACCCTACCGCTGAAGACCGCGATTGGTTTCCGGATATTGCAGGAAAAGATTGGAATGAAACCTTGCATTTTGCTATGCGCAACTTTAAAGACGAGAGCTTTATCCTGCAATTCCTGTCACCCAAGGTAATGCGCGATTTAAAACTTTTCAGCATCGTCGACGATGATCATGATGAGAATATCGAAGTATCGGCTATCCATAATGAAACCGGCTTTCGCAAACTGCGGGAGATGCTGGCTGGGCAATATAATCTTGGCAACCGCGAACCGAACATTCAGATTTACAATGTCAATGTGCGCGGCGACCGTTCATTAACCCTCCACCACACCATGCATGAACGCAAACCCTTGGCAGATTCAGTGAACGAAGTGCTGCGTCACTTGCACCGTTTATGGGGATTTGATGTGCATCTCTATTCAGTGGATAACGATGAAATCATGGCGGAATATCACTGTCCCTCTAAAGCAGAAAACCAGCCCATGTAAGCAGAGAATCAACTCACGTAGGTCTAGCGCTTCACAGTAACCTTCACCTGTGCCGCTTTAAGGTTATCTCCTGAGGCTCGCAGCACAATATTCCCTGGCTTTCCTGTGGACTGAACAATAACCTGGGCATAGCCGTTAAAGACACGACGTGTGTAGGCGGCGGCGGGTGTAACAGTTCGAACACTTAACGGACTAACCTTGGCAACTTCTTCGCGCATCCCCCAATCGTCATAAGGAACGGCTTCAATGCGAAGAGTGTTTCCTGCCGGCTTGAACACTCGCCCTTCCACAGGTAACTCTATCGCGGCATCGCTCGGCGCTGCGTTTGCATAAAGGCGTTTGCCATTAAGGGTAGCGGCCTGTGATTTTCCAAGGACACTTAACATCACCCAGGCGCGTGAATTCGAGGCAACTGCCAACGCCGATGATCTTGCCCGGCCCCTGAATATCGAAACGCAGTGGGTTTTCGGCGGTGGGAACAACACGGCCTTTATCATCAACCACACTCACGGTGTAGACAGCAACCGCTCGCCCATCTGCCTGAATCGATTTTTTGTGTGGCTGCAGCTGAATTCGCTTAGCCTGACCCGTGGTGGCCACCGTATCGCTGGTAATCTGCTTGCCGCCACGGAACCCGCGTGCAACTAACTCCCCCGGCTCATACTCCACCTGCCACGTCAGGTGACCGCTCATAGGCATGGATTTTTCCCCATGTCCTTGAGTGTTTGCAGGTGAAACTCAACCAATGAATCCGGCACGGCTACACCCACGCCGACATGATCTTCGTGGTTGTTGCTGCGTTTTAACTTGATGTGTTTGCCGTTAAGAAAAAATCCTTCATTAGGATCGAAACGAATGGTGCGAATACCGAAAGTGGTTTCATAAGAGTCAAGTTCCTTGCCTTGGGTATATTCTTGTGACTCGAAAAAAATGTTACCGTTTTCACAAGACCTGCAAAAAACGAAATCTCACATTTATTGAAAGTTTCCAGCATATCCTTAAGCATATTTATATGATATAAACATGCGCAACCTTAACCGGTTACATTACCTCGCTCAATGACTGACTTTTAACTTTAGCCTCATTAAAACGCTTAATAACTAGAGGAATCCGCATGAAACTCGTGACTCCCTGCCTGTGTGCAGTATTTACCTTGGCCGTAACGGCCTGCGGTGGCGGCGGAGGGGCTTCCAGCTCTTCGACCACCACCAGCAGTCTGGCTGCCAGTTCAATCGCTAATAGCTCCAGTTTGGGCATAAGTACCTCCAGCTCTAGCTCTAACGGGGTGAGTTCAGCCCCACCAACTTCATCCAGCGCAGCTGTAATTGCCGAGCCAGCATCGGTAGACGCCGATAGGGACCAATTCGTTACCAGTGGCGAGAGCATCCTTCTCACGGCAGTCGCGGATGGTAGTGACCATGCTCCCTTTACCTACCAATGGTCGCAGATAAACGAAACCTCAGTTACCTTCAGCGACACAAGTACCGCCACAACACAAATTACAGTTCCCGATGTCAATCTTCCCACCCAACTGGTTTTACAGGTGGTGGCCACAGACAAGAACGGGAATAGCTACCATGACAACCTTCGCATCAACGTAAATACCGCGAACGCGGTTAAACGTTATGAAGCTGAAATTGGCACCCTAAACGGAGGGGTAACCGTTGCCAGCCAAACCGCCGGCTACTCTGGCAGCGGGTATGTGACTGGATTTGACAATAGTGACGCGCGCAATGTGACTTGGACGGTGGATACAGATGCCGGTTTTTATAATGTTCAAGTGGGCTTCCAAGTCAGCGATCGCAAGGGTTACAACCTCACCATTGATGGCAGAACCACCAGTGGCATGATGGAGCCCTCCGCCGATTTCGATGCTGTATCGCTCGGTAGAATGTGGTTTGCGGCGGGCAGCCATGAAGTCAGCATCGGCGGGGGCTGGGGCTATTACAATGTCGACTACCTTGAGTTAATACCCATGGCCGCACCTGGTGCACCACTTGCGGTCACCCCGACGCCGGTCAATTCCCAAGCGAGTTACGAAGTTCGTCAGCTACTCAATTACCTGAACGATCAATACGGTCATTCCACCCTGTCGGGTCAGCAGGATAGCGCTGACATCAGCATTGTTCTCGAAAAAACTGGGGTTCGCCCAGCCATCTACTCCTACGATCTGTTTGACTACACAACGCTTGCAGTTAACGCCATGGGAACCCCTGCAAATAAAACAGAAAATTTTATCAACAAGATTAAAAGTGATGGTCATATCGCCAGCTTGCTGTTGCATTGGCACTCTCCGATACATGCCAAAAGTACCGTCAACCCCTGCCCGACGCCCCAAGGGTCTTGCTGGTGGAACAGCTTCTATACCGAACACACCAATATTGATTTAACCGCGGCTCTGGCTGATCCCGACAGTGCTGAATACCAGGCGCTGCTCACTGACATTGACCTGATTGCGGTGCAATTGAAGAAAGTCCAGGCCGCGAATATTCCTGTGCTCTGGCGTCCCTTGCACGAAGCGGATGGTGGCTGGTTTTGGTGGGGAGCAAGCGGAGCAGATAGCTTCAAGTCACTATGGCGTTTGATGTACAGCCGGCTTACTTATCACCACGGAATTAATAATCTGATTTGGGTATGGACCAACGAAACCATTGACTGGTACCCCGGTGATGACGTGGTAGATATCGTCTCCATTGATGCTTATCCATCCGATAAACGGGATATGTTAACTAGCGTGTGGGATAAAATGTATGAACGCTTTGACGGCCATAAATTGATTGCATTGACTGAGATTGGCGGTGTGCCTTTTATCGAAGAGATGCACGAACAGGGAATCTGGTGGAGTTATTTTGCTAGCTGGATCAATGATCTGGGGCCAAACAAAATGACGGATCAGGAGCTGGAGGATATCTACACCTCCGATAAAGTCATCACCCTGGAGGAAATCGCGCTGCCGCCGCTTGGGGCTCCCTCCGGTAATAAGGTCATGCCACTGGGTGATTCCATTACCGGATCTCCCGGTTGCTGGCGTCAGCTGTTATGGGAAAGTTTGCAAGATGCCGGAATAACAACGATTGATTTTGTAGGCTCACTCGATAACAGCACTCATTGTGGCGAAGCCTACGATGGCAACAATGAAGGTCACGGCGGATTTCAGGCAACGACAATTGCCGAGGACGCCTCGTTGGTGGGCTGGTTAAACGCTAGCAATCCAGATGTGGTGATGATGCATCTCGGCACCAACGATGTGTGGGGCGGCAAAAGCGTTGCCACTATCTTGCAAGCCTATACCACCCTGGTCGAACAAATGCGCACCAATAATCCCGCGATGACGATTTTGGTTGCGCAAATCATTCCCATGGATCCCATTGAATTCCCCTGTGCAAGCTGCAGCGCAACCGTAGTAGAACTGAACGCTGCCATATTGCCTTGGGCCCAGAACCTGAGCACGCGTGAATCGCCGGTGATTGTGGTGGATCAATGGACGGGGTTTGATCTGGCGACAGATACCTCCGACGGTGTCCATCCTGTAGCTAGCGGTAACGCCAAGATCGCAGCACGCTGGTTTACGCCTTTGCAGGCATTGTTCGCCAATGACAATTAATAGCGGGAGTAATGACCATCCGCCTAAAGCCCTTAGATAGACAAGGGAAATGAACCCCTTCAGATCTGCACGGGACGGTATGACCTTAGCCGTGCAGATTTGAAGGCCATCATATTTTCGGCAGACACACTGCACACCGAAGCATCGTGGTTCGTTTTCAGTTGCTTGTATGTCCTCGCCACAGCCCTTTTGTCGAAAAAAGTGGTGCACTTACAGGTAGCTGCTCCTTTTTTTATTAAGCACTTTAAGTTATGGACCTCGACGTTGAATTTGCGTCGTTTGACACTTACTGGCACGCTTGGCATGCGGGTTTAATACCCCAAAAACATCCAGACTTATGAGATGGCCATGAAAGAAAGAAAGAAAGAAAAATCATGTCGCGATAGATCGATTAACGTTAAACAAACACCTGCTTTTATCCACAGAAAAATCACACAACACCACGAATTAAAATTTTTAAAAAACTTCATTTTTTCCCGAGATAAAACTCGGGAATTGGTTAAACCTTTGCTATGGGAGCAGCGCACTTTTGCTTCTTCGTAGGCTTAATAGTTAACCTCCAATAATCAGGATTGTATATGCGACTATTTCATTTAGCCCTGCTGGGCACTCTTACGATAACCGCTGCTTGCGGCTCAAAAGTTTCGACTTCCACGCTTGCAATGACTGACACCGCATCGCCAATGCAACAAACCCCGGCGCAAAACGACCCGACCAAAGAGGAATGGGTTGATTTGTTTAACGGCAAAGATTTAAACGATTGGACAGTAAAGTTTGCGGGCCATCCAGCCGGCGAAAACCTCCTCGATACCTTTCAAGTGCAGGATGGACTGTTGCGAGTACGCTATGACCATTGGGAAGTGTTTGGCGATCAGTTTGGTCATATTGTTTATAACGGTGGTCCTTACTCACATTACAAACTGATCGTGGAATATCGATTTATCGACGAACAAGTATTTGTCGACGAATCGGTAAGGGGTGACGCGGCCTGGGCTATTCGCAACAACGGCATTATGTACCACTCCCAATCTGCCGCTGAAATGGGTCTTGCCCAGGAGTTTCCCACCTGTATGGAATATCAATTGCTGGGCGGTGATGGTGTAAACCCACGCACAACCGCGAATTTGTGTACACCGAGTACGAAGGTGGTTATTGATGGTGAACTGCGAGAGGATCACTGCATTATTTCCAATAGTAAAACCTATCATGGAGATCAGTGGGTAACAGCTGAATTAGTCGTGCATGGCAGCGACCGCGCGCAACATATTCTTGAAGGCAAAGTCGTGATGGAATACACCGATCTTCAGCTGGATGATGGTACACCGCGCGCCAGCGGCTATATTGCGCTCCAGGCAGAAACGGCTCCCACAGATTTTCGCACCGTACGCTTACTGAATCTCGAAGGGTGTATGGATGCGAATGCGAAAAACTACAAATCGTATTTTGTGAAAAGTAAGCCGGATTCATGTGTTTTTTAATGCAAAAAAGTTGCGAGGTAATAATTGGTCAGCTTTCAATAAAACATACACCCAAGGGAAATTCGTAATCTGAATTTCCCTTGGGTGTTTTGAGGTTACCACCTTGAGAGTAGTGCCACAAAGACTCTAGCGCTTAGCGCTAACTTTCACCTGTGTCGATTTGAGATTGTCTCCCGAGGCTCGCAGCACAATATTCCCTGGCTTTCCTGTGGACTGAACAATAACCTGGGCATAGCCGTTAAAGACACGACGTGTGTAGGCGGCGGCGGGTGTAACAGTTCGAACACTTAACGGACTAACCTTGGCAACTTCTTCGCGCATCCCCCAATCGTCATAAGGAACGGCTTCAATGCGAAGAGTGTTTCCTGCCGGCTTGAACACTCGCCCTTCCACAGGTAACTCTATCGCGGCATCGCTCGGCGCTGCGTTTGCATAAAGGCGTTTGCCATTAAGGGTAGCGGTCTGTGATTTTCCAAGGACACTTAACATCACCCAGGCGCGTGAATTCGAGGCAACATCTGGACGATCAAATGTGGTTTCAAACACGACGGGTGTATTTACGTCGGCGGCATCCGGTGGCTGCCAACCTTCGGCAAGGCTGTAACCAGATGTGGACTCGACAAAGACATCAGGTTCCAGCGATGACGGGTTGCCATTGCCAACGCCGATGATCTTGCCCGGCCCCTGAATATCGAAACGCAGTGGGTTTTCGGCGGTGGGAACAACACGGCCTTTATCATCAACCACACTCACGGTGTAGACAGCAACCGCTCGCCCATCTGCCTGAATCGATTTTTTGTGTGGCTGCAGCTGAATTCGCTTAGCCTGACCCGTGGTGGCCACCGTATCGCTGGTAATCTGCTTGCCGCCACGGAACCCGCGTGCAACTAACTCCCCCGGCTCATACTCCACCTGCCACGTCAGGTGACCATTCATAGGCATGGATTTTTTCCCGAGCGATTCTCCATTGAACAACAATTCGATTTGCTCGGCATTGCTGTATACCTTCACGTCGATCAGCTCACCCTCACGGCCGGGCCAGCTCCAGTGTGGCGTAATTTTTACAAGCGGCTCAGACGTCCACCAGGATTTTAAATAGTAGTAGCTGTCTTTAGGGAAGCCGCAGGTGTCGAGAATGCCAAATTGCGAGGCAACGCCGGGATAAACGTAAGGTGTAGGCTCGCCGCGATAATCAAAACCGGTCCAATAGAAAATACCCGCCAGATATGGACGCTCCGCATAATATTGCCAACCGGATTCAGCATTACCTCCTGAAGAGCCATCTTCAAGAGGCGCCAAATACGCACGAGCTTTGTCTTCGATATAGATACCGCGTGTTTGTTGGGTCGTGGTTTCCTCGGTTCCCACGAGGATTTGCCAGGGAAAATCCTTATGTTGTTGATCAGGATTCGCCTGCTTGATGTAGTTAATACCCGCTACACCGATGGTAGAAGAAATACCGCCCCAACCACCGCTGATCGCTACGGTCATGAGCCGAGAAGGGTCCAGCTTTCGCGCAAAATTTTGCATGGTAGTGGCAATTCGAGCACCCTTGATATTGCCCTCAATGCCCCATTCTTCGTTACCCAGCGACCACAAAATAATGCTGGGATGATTCCGCCCCCGCTTTATCATTCGCTCCACAGCACTCAGATGCAATTCGTTAGTACCCATCAGGCGGTTTTCGTCAATCACCAAAATACCCATGCGATCCGCAAGATCGAGCAACACCGGTGACGCCGGCGCGTGCGATGCACGATAGGCATTCATTCCCATGTCCTTGAGTGTTTGCAGGCGAAACTCAACCAATGAATCCGGCACGGCTACACCCACGCCAGCATGATCTTCATGGTTGTTGCTGCCTTTTAACTTGATGTGTTTGCCGTTAAGAAAAAATCCTTCGTTGGGATCGAAATGAATCGTGCGAATACCGAAAGTGGTTTCGTACGAGTCAAGTTGTTTGCCCTGCGCATCGGAGAGCGTGGTTATTAATTTATACAGCGCTGGGTCTTCCAGCGACCAGAGCCGTGGATTATTGACCACGAGTTCATCTGTCACCACGGCGCGCGCGCCACTGTGCAGGGGGCCACTGGCCGTGCTGGTGCTTGCGACAGTTTTTCCCATTGAATCAATAACGGATTGCGTACGAACTATATCTACCGGTGGCAAGGCTTGGGTAGCCGAGTCTTCCTGTTCGTTAATGATTTCGGTGGTAACTTTAATGACGGCTTTGTTGCCATTTACTTCGGTGATCACCGCTGTACCATCGCGCTCGACATGTACAGGATGGGTTTTTACCAGATAAGCGTGACGATAAATCCCGGCACCTTCGTAATACCACCCGGCCTCGGTATAAACGTCCGCGCGCACGCTGATGACGTTGTCTCCACCGTAATTCAGATACGCTGTAATGTCATAGCTTTGGCTAAGATTTCCATAGATTTCTTCGCCAACCAGAAATCCATTAACAAATACGCGGGAGCTGCGTTGAATTCCATCGAATTCCACGCGGATACGACGCCCCAGATCAGATTCAGGAATGGTAAAGTGTCGGCGATACCAGCCCACAGAGTTCTGCGGAAAATTTGGCCCCACCGTTTTATAACCATGGCTTTTGCTCGCAGACGGATCGAACGGCATCTCCACCGCCCAATCGTGGGGAATATCGACAAGGCGCCAACTGCGATCATCGAAACTTACAGCGGCCGGCCCATCACCAAAACCCGCTTTTGCCAGATACGTAAAATAGCGGATGCCATGATTGAAATCCTTCGCTACATCCGTTGCATGCCCCAGCGCAAAACGCCACCCATCGTTGATTAAAATTCTTTCACGCGGAGTTGTTGTCTGGGCGAAGAGCTGTCCTGTTATCAGAACGAGGAATAAAAAGGAGAATGCCCGTATAAGAGCGTGCTTGTACATAAGAGGAACCTCAGAAATTACTGCTTCTACTACTATCGGTGGAACCTTACTCGTGAATGCGGTGACCCAAATATTTTGAGCCACCGCATTGTGCTTTATCAATAACTCAGTACGTTGGTCAACGCATTCAGCCAATTGCGTGCAATCTTATAATTGCCGCTATCGTTCGGGTGAACACCATCTGTGGTATCGGTGTAGGTATTAAATCCAGTCCATTGATCCACCACGATGATTGGCGATTGTGAAGTGCTTAAGCCGGCAGCCCAGTTTGGAATGGCATTATTCAAATTAACAACGCGCTCGGCGCAGCTGCCGCATCCACTTGGATTCATCGGTATGATCTTCGCAACCAATAAGGTAACGCGCGGGTTCCGAGCACGCATTTGATTAACGAGTTTTGTATAAGCATTGAGAATATTTTGTGTGGAGACATTGCTCCATATGTCATTGGTTCCCAGATGCATCATGACCAGATCAGGGTTAGTATTCTGCAACCAGCCAGGTAATAAATTATTGTTTGCTATCTGTGTTGCCAGGTAGCCACCGTGACCTTCATTGTTGGCATCATGCTGCTGGCCGCAATGTTGCGCATGTAACGTGCCTACAAAATCCAGATTACGATATCCGTAGGATGCAAGGTCATTCCATAAAATTGCTCGCCAGCATCCCGGTGAACCCGTAATAGAATCGCCCAACGGCATAATGCGTGAGATCCGATTAGCACCTCCCACCACCACGCAGGAGCGTCCATTTTCCCATCCCCATCCATCACCGTCTGGATCAGATGCGGCGCTTACGCAATTCGGAAATTGTGCGCTTGATGAGGAAGAACCAGTAGTCGGCAAGCCATTGGGAACCGTGGCGCAGGCTGCGCGCGACACACAACTCTGATTGTTTTCCCAACCCCAGTCGCTACCAGCGTTTACACACAACGGATAGTAAGTACCATACCAATTACATTGATTATTATTGGTCGCCGCTACAACACAGCTCTGGTTATTTTCCCAGCCCCAGCCGTCACCATCCGGATCCGATGCGGCACTGGCGCATGTCGGCCACGTTTGTGCCATGACTCCACTGCTCATGGCAGTGATAAGAGTGATCGTTGATAAAAATTGCAGAATTTTCATGATTATTTTTCTCTCCAAAAATTAAATTGCCCTTATCAGGGATCACCCACTCCCTTGTGTAAACCTCCCAACTGCACAACACCTCGCCTGTAAAAGACTGACACACCTGTTTGATAACACACTGCAAAAGCAGTGGCTCATTACAACACGGCCCTGCTCAAGCTGAGCGGGGCCGTGTTGTGTATGACCTCGGTATTAGTAACGGAATTGCAGTGCCAGGTTGTAGCGACGCTCTGTGAAAAAGAATTTATCCTTTTGATCTTCCCACTGCAGATAACGAGTCGTGGTATCTTCTAGTAGATTCGTTGCATCAAAGCGCAGGGTTACTTTATCCGTAAAGTTGTATCCCATCGAAAAGCTGAGATCCTCTGACGGAGTAGACCAAACACCCAGCGGAGTGCCCCACATATCTGCTACCCACTCCAGTCGCTCACTACGCCAGTTATGCGCTATACGTGCATTAAACTTGTCGTTTTCATACCAGAGTATAAAGTTGGTCTGATGCTTCGAGTTGTTCCCTTCCGGCAGGGCTTCGCCGTAGAAACCAGGCTCACTTCCTTCGCTGGGTGAATAGGTATAGTTTGTGGAGAAACCAAAATCGCTCCAGATGCCTGGCAAAAATGTCAGTGCTTGCTGGAGGCCAACTTCAAAGCCTTTACTGCGGCCACCCGGTACAGTGGTCAGGAAGGTTGTGCGAACATTCGTATTGCGAATGACGCCGTCTGAATCGCGTAAGTC
>CAMPIG010000071.1 GCA_946886255.1 uncultured Cellvibrio sp.
AACGTGCGCGATCCACTGCGATAGGCGAAAAGGGGATTAACTATCGCTAGCGCGTCACCTTTTTTCAAGCGATTTTTTAGTGCAGCTAAGGTGTCGTTGCTGGCGCGGCTTCTGTTGCCGGTGATGTGGGCTTGCGCGAATAGAATCCCGGTTGGCCTTCTGGCCGCGTTTTAAATCGCCGGTGTACCCACAGATATTGTTCAGGTTTCGCACGGATGGCTTGTTCAAAATACTGATTCACGCGTGTGACATCAGCCAGGTCATCACCACTGGGAAAATTTTCCAGCGGGGCTTTGAGTTCAACACGGTAGTGGTCGTTGTCATCGCGGTAATGGACAAACGGAATCACCACGGCCTTACCCAATTTGGCAAAACGTGCAGTGCCGGGCACGGTGGCCGCCGGGATACCAAAAAACGGCGCAAAGATACTGTGCTTGATGCCGTAATCCTGATCCGGTGCATACCAGACGGTATGGCCGGCACGCAGATTGTTCACCAGCTTGCGCGTCTCCACGGTGATGATCGCTTCGCCATAAAAACCTTCTCTGGCTTTTATCAGCATGTAAGCGAGTAAAGGATTGGGGTCCTGGCGATAAAGAAAATCCACCTTGGTATGAAATGCCAGCATGCGCCCGGCAATATCCAGCGTCGTCATATGGCAACCCACCAGCAACACGCCTTTGCCTCGTGCCTGCGCGGTGTGGATGTGTTCCAACCCGCTGATGGTATGGCGCTTCTGCAAGCGCGCGCTTGGTCCCCACAGGGACATTGCCGTTTCAAAAAAGCCGATACCGCAAGAGTCAAAAACCTGCCGCACAAGTTGTGCCTGGGCTGCACTGTCCAGTTCGGGGAAGCACAAGGCGATATTGGTTTCGGCAATTCGTCGTCGACTGCCTGCCACGCGATACAGTAGCGCTGCGATGCATCTACCGAGAAAAATATTCAGGCGGACGGGCAGGTGTGCAATCCCATAAATAATTGCCAGCAGTAGCCAGGTGGGCCAAAAATGGGGGAGTAAAAACGCTGTGCGAAATACCGGGGGAAGGTGCTTGGCTTGAATTATTTTTTTCATTAGAGCCGCCTTAAAGGGTAACGCGATGGAGTATAGCAGCTAATCGTTAACCCACCAGTCATGGTACGCATTGATCCCCCAGTGGTGGATGACATTGGTAGCAACAATTTGTGTTAACGGTGTAGAGCAAAATCTTCCACCAAAGGCTATGTATTCAATAAATCTTGCTGCTACTATGCAGATCTTTTCGGGAGTACTGGTTACGCGTTAATTCAGTAAGCCTTTATGAATTTTTGTGCATTTATGGAATATGTCTCGCCGGCGTTTTACTTAATCGCAATCAACCCAAAAAGGCGCTCATGGCGTGCTTGACTGCCTTACAGATTAATCCAGAATACCTTTCTGCCATTCTCTTGTGCGCGCGCATTCACTCCGCGCTGGGTGATAAAAAAGAACATCAAGCTTTATTGGATAAAGCCTTGCAACTTGATCCGGAGTCGGTCGAAACACCGGTAGCTTATGCGGAATATTATCTGGCAGTTAATAACCTGCCAGCGGTGCACGATTATGTGCAGCAAGCGCTGGCCATCAGTCCGGAAGATGAGTCGATGCACCTGCTCGCTGGCGAGCTTGCCTTGAAGGTAAAAGACACCAGGGAAGCGCACTACTTACAGTGCCCACCAATTGAACACCTGAACCAAACCCGCACCGTCACTCCCTGTGACGTAGTTACCAAAAGATCATGCACAAGTTTATACACAGCTTTTGTGGATAAACCCGATTGAAGACTGATCCTGCTGCCATCATGGGCGATTGATGACCGCGCCTCACGAGTGCGATGCGGCGAGGGCGGTTTTTTTTGAATGTCTACACGACTAAAGTCGATGCCTCCCAATTTTCCACAGTGTTCAGTAGATTTACTTATCGGGGCTCCCGTGAAAATATTGCTAATCACAATCGCGCTAATGGCTACAGCGGTACAGGTCAGCGCATCAGACAAGATATCCCTGGCCTTTAAAGCGGAGGATAGTGTCTATCAGCTGGCACCCTCGGCGGCGTTAATGCGCGGTTTATATGAGGGAACCACCCGTTTTGAGAATCTACTGGACCTAGGTGATTTTGGTTTGGGCGCGCTTAACGCGATTGATGGTGAAGTCATATTGCTGGAAGGGAAAATTTATCAGGCGAGCCATCACCAAGGTCGTTTGAGAAACGTTACCGCGCAAGAACAAAGCCCATTCTTTTATCTCAAGCGTTTTCAAGAAGATCTGCGCATAACATTAAAAACGGTGCATAACCTGGATCACCTCATCGCACAGTTAGATGCACAACTTCCGTCGCTTAATTTGCTTTACGCCATTCGAGTTGATGGTGGATTTGAACAGATCGTTTTGCGTAGCGTGCCTCCCCAGCGGCCGCCCTATCCGCCGATTAATAAAGTGGTCGAGCAGCAAACCGTATTTAAGGCCCAGCGTATTCGCGGCACATTGGTCGCATTTCGCTTCCCGACCTATCTGAGTAGCGTCAGCGGCAGTGGTTACCATCTGCATTTTGTGGGTGCAGATCGACGTATCGGTGGCCACGTGCTGAACATTCATGCTGATGGGCTAACGGCGTTGATTGATAGCAGTCACGGCTTAACCTTGATGCTGCCTGATGATCCCGCCTTTCACGCAGCGGATCTGGATATCTCTGCCGGTGACGCCTCGACAATCTATCGCGATGCCATTCGCCCCGGGAATAAATGACGCTTGGTCAATGTTGAGATTACTGCATGAATACAGGAGTCAAATCAGGAGGCAGATCCGATAATCACCGCGATATGCATGATACTCTTGCACCGAAATGACGAATGATCCCCACCGTTTTTCGACAGGATATTTTCATGCCGTTGGATACCAGCGCCCTTGTTGTTTTTGTCAGCGTCGTCAAGCACGGGAATTTTGCGCGTGCGGCGGCGGACAATGCCATGACCGCTTCCGGTGTCAGTCGCGTTATCTCGCGTCTTGAAGAGCGACTGGGCGTTCGCTTATTGCAGCGTTCCACGCGCCGGTTGTCATTAACAGCAACCGGCGCCGTGTTTTATGAACGGTCACTGCAAATATTAAATGATCTGGATGATGCGGAAAGTGAGGCATCTGCTGATGGGCTGCAACCCAAGGGCATTCTGCGACTGAACGCGCCGGTAGTATTTGGCCGGCAGCATATTGCCCCGCTCATCCCTGCGTTGTGCGCCGCGTATCCAAGGCTATCGATAGAGTTGACACTGACGGACAACTACGTGGATTTAATCGAGGAAGGTGTGGACCTGGCGATCAGAATAGGAGCGCTCAATGATTCCCGCCTGATTGCCCGTCGTTTGTGCGCAAATCGTCGCTTGCTGGTAGCCAGTCCAGATTATCTTGCCCGTCAGGGTTCGCCCCATTGCGTCACAGATATTGAACAACATGAATGTCTGATCTTCACGGCGCTGGAGCGATCGCACCAATGGAATCTAATGGGGCCGGAAGGTTCGGTAACGGTTTCGCCGAAGGGATCGTTAAGGTGCAACAACGGAGAAGCATTAACTGAAGCGGCGAAACGTGGAGCGGGCATTGCATTGGGGGCAACCTTTTCTATTGCAAACGCGTTGCTCTCAGGTGAATTGGTGCGGGTTTTACCGGAATACGAGTTTGAATCGACGGCGATTTATGCCATTTATCCTTCCACGCGCCAGCTGTCGCAAAAAGTGCGCGCCACGGTAGATTTCCTGGCCGCGGCGTTTGTTGGACTGCCATCCTGGGATAAAGCATTGGAACAAAAACTACCCGGTTTTAAAGCCTGTTCCTGACCAGGTTTCCGCAAGAGCAATGAGTTTTGCTGCCCATCAAATAAACACCTGATGCCAACCCGCACCAGCACTCACTGTGATGCAGTTACCAAAAGTTCATGCACAAGTTTATGCACAGCTTCTGTGGATAATCGCTGTTGATGACTTGATCAACGGCGACCTTTACTTGATCATTCCGCTGACTTTCTGCACACCGACAAGGATTCCCCGGTATGTCTGCCTGCTTTACCTACATCACCTGTGTATGCATGGCCTTATCTTTTATCGCGGTCTGGTTGCCTTGGCGATTTTATCGCCAGCCACTGTGGCTCTGGTTGTTGATCTTTGCTGTACTTCTGGCATTGCCCGCCCACTTATTAACACCCTTGGCATTGGTGTGGATAAGCATCGGCGTGGCGGGTTGCTATTGGGCACAACGACAGGCCCGAGGATTGGTGTGGGTAATGATTCCCTTGGCGATTTATTTGTTTGTGATGGCTTTGGGTGTGTTACCCGGATTTGCGCGCATCACATTGATTGAACCGGTGTTGATCGGAAATGGAACAACGCCATATGGTTTGCGTATCGGTCTGGCCAAACCCATCGCCGGTTTGTTGGTACTCGGCTGGCTTGCATCGCGTTGCCCATCCTGGTCGGCAGTAGGGCGCCTGGCTTTGCGTTGGCAACAGTGGTTGCCGCCAGCCGTTGTCGTGTTACTGGTTGTCTGGTTATTGGGGCTCGCGGTGGATGTGAAATGGCTGTGGTGGACCCCTTTATTTATTCTTTTCAACACGCTGTTTACCGTGCTGCCGGAAGAAGCATTTTTCCGCACGTTTTTTCAGCAGCCATTGGAGCAGCGGTTTGGTAACGCCTGGTGGATTTTGTTAGCGGTGGGTGTGCTGTTTGCCTTGGTTCATGTGGTGCCAGTGAATGTGGAATTGTGGCGGCCGTTTACAGTGATTGCGGTAGCGGGTGTGGCATATGCCTGGGCTTATCGGCAAAGCGGGTGCGTTGAGTCAGCGGTGTTGGCGCATATGGCGGTGAACAGTTTGCACTTTATGTTGTTGGTTTATCCGTTGGGGTTTTAGGGAAAACTGAAGAATATTTTTTGATTGATTGAACGGATGGATGGATGGGTGAAATTTTTTAGCATGAGTGTCGGATTACGCTGTGCTAATCCGACCTACGGGATGTGGAGTGGGTGATTGTGTGGATATTGTGAAAACGTTTGGTTTGTTTGTGCTGACGGCCATTGCTGAAATTGTCGGGTGCTATTTGCCCTATTTGTGGTTGAAGCAGGGCAAGAGCATCTGGCTATTATTGCCGGCGGTGATCTCTCTGGGATTGTTTGCCTGGCTATTATCCTTGCATCCGACAGCGGCGGGTCGTGTGTACGCCGCTTACGGGGGAGTGTATATCTTTGTTGCCATTCTCTGGCTGTGGGGCGTAGATGGTATCCGCCCCGGTGTGTGGGACGTGGTGGGTTCACTGGTTGCCCTGCTGGGGATGTCGATCATCATGTTTGCTCCCCGTCAATAATGCGAATGGTTTTATTTTTCACCCATCCCAATCTTGCCGGGTCACATTTCTACCTTCATGACGTAGAATAGCCGCCTCATTGCGTCGCTAAAAAGCGGTCGGCTGTTGTTTCACTTAGATTCACTTGGGGGGACCCGATGTCAAAGCTGCCAGAAACCCTGCGCGAGAATGTGCGCCTGTTGGGCGAATTGTTGGGCGAAACCATTCATGACCACGAGGGGCCGGACGTCTTTGCAAAGGTAGAGAGCATCCGCCAGCTGGGCAAGGCGATTAACAGTGCGCAAAACGGCGATTCCGCACCGCTGGTGACCATGCTGGGCGAGTTGGACGATAAAGATATCCTGCCGATTGTGCGCGGTTTTAACCAATTTCTGAATTTGGCCAATATTGCTGATTTGGAGTATTTTTCCAGTGCAGAATCCGAGCGCGAAGATAGCCTCAAAGCCATGCTGCTGGAATTCGCTGAGAGCCATGGCAAAGATCGCCTGGCAGAGGTCGTCCGCGATCTGCGCATTGAATTAGTCCTCACCGCTCACCCTACTGAAGTTACCCGCCGTACCTTAATCCGCAAATACGACCAGATTGTTAATACCTTGGCAGATCGCCAGCGCGGCAACCTGCTGACATTTGAGCAGGATAAATTGCGTGGCCGCCTGCACCGGTTAGTAGAAGAAATCTGGAGTACCGACGAGATCCGTACCGAGCGCCCCACCGCGATTGATGAAGCCAAATGGGGCTTCGCGGTGATTGAAAACAGCCTGTGGCAGGCCGTGCCGGATTTTATTCGCCACCTGGATCGCCTTTGCTGTCGCCATTTGGGTCAGTGTTTGCCCACGGGTTTGCAACCTTTCCGCTTTTACTCCTGGATGGGCGGCGACCGCGATGGTAACCCTAACGTAACGCACAAAGTAACGCGCGAAGTCTTGCTGTTGGGTCGCTCCATGGCGGCGGAATTGTACGCGCGTGACACGCAAAGCCTGGCTGGCGACCTGAGTATGTTCGAAGCCAACGACGAGCTGCGTAATCTGTATCCTGACAGCGTAACGCCCTATCGTGACCTGATGTCAGGTTTGCGCAAACGTATCCTCGCCACCGGTGAGTGGGCTCAGGCCCGCTTTCAGGGCCGTATGGTGGAAGCGCCAGCCGACTTGATCGTCAGTCGCAACGACCTGCTCGAACCTCTATTGCTTTGCTACCGCTCGCTCAACGAGGTGGGTTTACCGCACATCGCCAATGGCCCGGTGATGGACACCATCCGTCGTATTCATGCGTTCGGCATTAACCTGGTGCCGCTGGATATTCGCCAGGACGGTGACCGTCACGTAAAAGCCCTGGACGAGCTGACGCAATACCTGGATTTGGGCAGTTACCGTGAATGGCCGGAAGAGCAACGCCAGACATTCTTGTTGGAGCAATTGACCAGCAAGCGGCCGTTGTTGCCTGCCAAGTGGCCCATGAGCGACGAAACCGCCGAAGTGCTCGCCACCTGCCGCGTGGTAGCCAATGAGCCGGAAGAAATCCTGTCCCATTATGTGATCTCCATGGCGCAACAGCCGTCCGATGTGTTGGTTGTCGCGCTGTTATTAAAAGAGTGCGGTATGCAATGGGCCATGCCGATCGTGCCGTTGTTCGAAACTCTCGATGATCTGGATCGCGCGCCGATCGTGATGGAGCAACTCTGGCAGTTACCCTGGTACCGCGAATATTGTGGCAACAAGCAAACTGTGATGATCGGTTATTCCGACTCCGCGAAGGATGCCGGTAAATTATCGGCGACCTGGGCGCAATATAAAGCCCAGGAAAAACTGGTGGCGCTGGCGGAAAAATACGAAACCAAGCTGGTGTTGTTTCACGGCCGTGGCGGCACCATCGGCCGTGGTGGCGGCCCGGTAGAGAAAGCCATGGCGTCCCAACCGCCGGGCTCGGTCAAAGGCAAAATCCGCGTGACCGAACAGGGCGAAATGATCCGTTACAAATTCGGACTGCCGCGTCAGGCATTCAACAACTTGTCTATCTATGTCGCCGCCACATTGCGCGCGACTTTGTCACCGCACGCGGCACCGGCCCAGGAATGGCGCGATATGATCGAACGCATGGCCTTCCAAAGCCTCGAAGCCTACCGCAGTGTGGTGCGCGGCCATCCGCACTTTGTTCCTTACTTCCGCAGTCTGACGCCGGAACAGGAATTGGGTCTGCTCGCATTGGGCAGTCGTCCTGCGAAGCGTAAAGCGACCGGTGGTGTGGAAAGCCTGCGCGCTATTCCCTGGGTTTTTGCCTGGACGCAAGTGCGCTTGAACCTCCCGGCGTGGTTGGGCACGCGCCAGGCACTCGAATATGCGCTGAGTGAACATCCGACGATATTAGCTGACATGGTCAGCAACTGGCCGTTCTTCTCCAGTTTCCTCGACTTGCTGGAGATGGTTATCGGTAAAGCGGACGGCCCGATTTGCGCGTATTACGAACAGCAGTTGGTGCCGTCGGAGTACCACGGTTTGGGTCAACAGTTGCGCGCGGACCTGGCCGCGCTGGAAGTGTTGATGAATCGCATCAAACAACAAAAGGATTTACTCAGTGACGAACCCTTGTTGCGGCAATCGCTCAGCGTGCGCAAACCTTATGTTGATCCGTTGAACTACTTGCAGGCCGAGCTGCTGAAACGCTATCGCAGCAGCGATGCCATCAGCCCCGATCTGGAACGGGCGTTGAAAGTCACCATGGCGGGTATTGCGGCGGGTATGCGTAATACCGGTTGATGTTTTGTTTTACATCCCGGTTGCCACGTGTAACCGGGATTTCTTCTCCTGATTCGTTTATCCGCACTACATTCCCGCACAACCGGTATTTCACCGCCACTTCTTTGACACTTATTTAAACCGCGTCTATAAGTTAAGAACCCCTGAAATACGGTGGGGCCAAGATGCTGCCCGCAGCATAGCATTTTACGTGTGTTGGACTGAGTAGCTTGGGTATGGATTCGGATTTTTCCCGCAACAAAATCTCGTTTGGGTCCGCTGATGCTGACTCCAAAAACTTCTTTTTGATCGCTGTCGGTGTACAGCTCCTGTTAGCACTTCTCGTCATTGTTGTTGCTTTTGCTGCGCTTGAATCTCAAGGGTGGCGTTGGTTGGCGAGCCTGGTGGCGGTGGCATTACTGGTGGTTGGTGTTATCCCGTTACGCAAGCATGTGCAAGTTCGGCAGCATCTGGAGCAACAACTGGCGGTGCAACAATCCGAACGTGAACACATCAGCCGGTTGACCCTGGTTAACAATAACTACCAACAATTATTACAGGAATTGTTGCCGCTCTGGCGCCGCCAGACCGAACTGGCGACGCATCAATTGGAAGAGAGTGTTAACGAATTGGTCAATCGCTTTTCCGGTATTCATGAGCGGTTACAAAATGCGGTGGGCGCTTCGCGCGCGACCGCCGGTGATATGCAAGGTAATAGCGGGTTGAGCGGTGTAATTCAGTTTGCGGATAGCGAGCTGGGACAAATGCTGCAAACCTTGAGCAAAGCTATTCAACATCGCGACGAGTTGCTGCGCGAAATTACCGAGCTTTCAAAAATTACCGATGAGTTGCGCAGCATGGGTTCGGAAGTGGCAGGTATTGCATCGCAGACCAATCTGCTCGCCCTTAATGCTGCTATTGAAGCTGCTCGTGCCGGTGAATACGGCCGCGGGTTTGCGGTGGTAGCTGACGAGGTGCGTACCTTATCAAGTCGCTCCGGTGAAACCGGTTCGCGCATTGGCAAGCGTATCGAACAAGCGAACGCTACGCTGCAAAAAACGCTCGACCGCACCGCCGAATTTGCCAAGCAAGATGATGCGCGCTTGGCCCAGTCTGAAAGTGCCGTTCAGGAAGTATTGAATCAATTTCGCCATTCCGGTGAACGCATTATAGATTCGGCCCGCGCGCTGGAAGAAGAGAGTGCTGTGGTTCAACACAATGTGGAAGAGGTCATGGTCAATCTGCAATTCCAGGATCGGGTCAATCAGATCCTGAGTCACGTCATGGCAGATATGGAGAAATTTGTCGGTATGCTCCGCGAACAACAGGCCAGTCTGGCACGCGGTGAAAATATCCAGGCTATTGATGTCAAGGCCTGGCTCAACGACGTGCGCAAGTCATACACCACCCTCGAACAAGTTGCTGTCCATAAAGGACAGGCCAACGTCAAGAAACCCGAAGAGTCCCAAATTACTTTTTTCTAGGAGTTATACATGTCTAAAACGATCCTGGTTGTCGATGATTCTGCCAGTATCCGTCAGGTGGTCAGTATCACCCTGAAAAGTGCCGGTTACAGCGTTATTGAAGCTGTAGATGGAAAAGACGCCTTAACGAAACTGGATGGTCAAAAAGTTAACCTGGTCATCTCTGATGTCAATATGCCGAATATGGATGGGATCAGTTTTGTGAAAGAAATGAAGCAAAAATCTAACTACAAATTTACGCCGGTGATTATGTTGACAACGGAAGGTTCTGACGAAAAGAAAAAAGAAGGTCAGGCGGCTGGTGCCAAAGCCTGGGTGGTTAAGCCCTTCAAGCCGGAACAAATGCTGCAAGCCGTGTCTATGCTGATCTGATCATGAACATCAGCCGCAAAAAAAATAAAGATCATACGCTGATTAAACTGACCGGCGAAATGACAATTTATAACGCCGCACAACTTAAACAAAATCTCTTCACCGACTACGAAAATTTTCCTCCAAAAGTGATTCTGGATTTACACGCCGTTACGGAAATAGACACCGCCGGGTTACAGATTTTATTGTTGCTGCAAAAGACATTGGCGGATCGTGCCGTGGTTGTTTATATCGCGCGGATGAATGAAGACGTCGAGCAGATTTTTCAGGTGCTCGATCTGAATGGCTACTTTGCCTTTGATGTATAACCTGTCGGCCTAGCCGACTGACCAATGGATCCCGGCCATGAACCTCGATGGAGCTTTACAAACATTTTTTGCCGAAGCAGAAGAACTGCTGCACTCCATGGAGTCCGGCCTGTTGAGCATGGAAGAAGGTAATACGGACGCCGAAACATTAAACGCTGTATTTCGTGCAGCCCACACTATCAAAGGCTCCGCCGGTTTATTTGGCCTGGATAACATCGTCAGTTTTACCCATATCCTTGAGAATGTGCTGGATCGTGTCCGCGATGGCAAGGTTGAAATCGACAGCGACCTGCTGAGCGCGCTGCTGCCCTGTCGCGATCACATCGCCACATTGGTGGACGATGTAATGAACCAGCGAGACAGTGACGCCGCGTGTCTGGCCAGAGGTAAAGAATTATTATTGGCGCTTGAGCCCTGGCTGGACGACAGCGCAAAACAAAAACAAACGGCAATTCCAGCGCCGGGCGATGCCGCCGCAACAACACCGACATTTGATAAAAGCGCCTGGCATATTTCTGTGCGCCTGGGCCCTGATTTATTGCGCAATGGCATGGATCCGCTATCAATCCTGCGTTACCTGCGCACCCTGGGCGACATCACTCACATCACTACCCTGACGGACAACCTTCCGCCCTTGGATGCCTTTGATCCGGAAACCTTGTATCTGGGTTTTGAAATCACGTTGTACAGCGATGCAGACCAAAATGCGATTGAAGATGCCTTTATGTTTGTGCGCGAAGACTCCAGGATTCAGATAATTCCGCCGCGCAGTCATACCGATGCTTATATTAACCTGATCAAAAGTTTGCCGGAGAATACCCATCGTCTCGGTGAAATTCTGGTGAAAAGTCACGCGGTGACTTACCAGGAATTGGAGCAGGCTTTATCGACCCAAAAACAACAAGCCAGGGAATTGGAGCCGGTCGCATTATTGGGTGATATCTTAGTGCGCGACCAGGCGGTATCGCCCGCACTGGTCAACGCAGCGTTGGATAAACAGAAAAAAAATGCCGAGAAAGCCGGCAGCCAGGAAAATAAATTTATTCGCGTCGATGCCGAGCGTTTGGATCATTTGATTAACTTGATCGGCGAATTGGTTATCAATCGCCAGCGCGTCGATTTGCTCGCCGGAAAACTGGGCAACAGCAGCCTGATTGAAGCCGTTAATTCGATGAGCAATTTTACCGAACAGATTCGCGACGCGGCGTTGACGCTGCGTATGGTACCGATAGGCGATACCTTTCAGCGCTTCAAACGTGTTGTACGCGATACCGCCAAGGAATTGGGAAAAGACATTCAACTTGATATCAGCGGTGCTGAGACTGAGCTGGATCGCTCCATGGTCGAGAAACTTACCGATCCCTTGACGCATATTGTACGTAATGCCATGGACCATGGTATAGAACCTATTGCCGTGCGACGCGAGCGTAACAAACCCGAAGCTGGCGTCATATCTCTGTCGGCCTACCATGACGCCGGTAATATTGTTATTCGTATTGCCGACGATGGTGGCGGACTGGATCTGGAAAAAATTCGTAAGAAAGCAATTTCCAATGGCGTCATTGATGAAGCGGACACCTTAACCACCCAGGAACTGTATCAGCTCATCTTTCACCCCGGGTTATCAACGGCGGAGCAGGTGACCAACTTGTCCGGCCGCGGCGTGGGTATGGATGTTGTCAAGCGCAATATCGAAGCGTTACAGGGCGGAATTGACATTGACAGCGAACTGGGAATCGGTACCCGTTTCACCATACGTTTGCCGTTGACGCTGGCTATCATCGATGGCTTCCACGTCGACGCGGGTGGGATCGATTTTATCGTGCCACAGAATACTATCCTCGAATGTGTGGACTTGTCGTCGCTTCCCCGGGTTGAAGGCCAGCATTGCGTCAACTTGCGCGGTGAGCAGGTACCCTATATTCGCCTGCAGGAATTATTTCACTTATCAAGAAAAGATGACGTGCGTGAAAAATTGGTGGTGGTGCAGTTTGGTGAAAATCGTGCGGGCATTGTGGTGGACGACCTGCATGGCGAAATTCAAACGGTTGTAAAACCCATGGGGCCGATCTTTCATGCATTGAAAGGTATCGGCGGCTCCAGCTTGTTGGGTACCGGGGCGGTGGCATTGATTCTGGACGTGCCGCAGCTGATCGGCTTCGCCGTTAATGTTGAACACCGGCGTAACAATGTCCTTTCGGTCGGGCCTGCCAGCAATTTGTAGTGCAAGCTGCGGCAAAGGATATTCAGGAGTTTAATGATGAATGATTTACCCAGGCAAAAAAAGAACAGTCCGAGCAGTGTGACCAAGCAGTTCCTCACCTTTCGTATCGGTCATGAAAACTATGGTCTGGAGTTATCGCAGACGCGCGAAATTATCGAATACGGTGGCATTACTGAAATTCCGTTGATGCCCAACTTTCTGCGCGGGGTGATTAATCTGCGCGGTGACGTTGTGCCGGTCATTGATCTTGCGGTACGCCTGGGCAGAAAGCCAATCAGTGTACAGCGACGAACTTGCATCATTGTGGTTGAGTTGACCAGTCAGGAACAGAATCATGTATTGGGCTTGCTCGCGGATGCAGTGAGTGAAGTGATTGAGCTGGATGAAACCAGTATTGAAGAAGCGCCGTCATTTGGTGCAAACATTCGCGCGGAATTTATTCTGGGCATCGCCAAACAAGGCGAACAATTTATTGTGCTGCTGAATGCCGATAACACGCTCTCTATCAGAGAGTTGGCTCATCTGGTCGAAGCGCAATTACAGTAGCGGTTAAACGGTAGGGAGAAAATTATGTTACGCAACCTTTCATTGAAACTGAAGATCATCGTACTCAGTGCGTTGATTGTCGCAGGTCTACTTGGGCTGGGTTTAGCCGCCATCACTCAAATGCAAGCTTACAATGCAATTGTGGATGAGAGCCTCATCAAGATCCAACGGCGTTCGGATGTACTGGCGAATGTGGAAGAAGCCAGCGTCAGTTTCCGCATGCAAGTGCAAGAGTGGAAAAATATTCTGTTGCGTGGCAACGATGAAGCGCTATATGACCGTTATTACCAAAGCTTTATTGAACAGGAGAAAGCGGTACAGGAACACATACAAAGCGGTATCCGCCTTCAGAAAGAAGATAACCGTGATTATGCTGACTTTGAAGAACTGCTTGATGAACATCGTGAGATGGGTACTAACTATCGCGATGCTTTAAAGACGTTTGACCCTGCCGATCCGGAAACCGGTAAAAAAGTGGACAACCTGGTGGCTGGGATGGATCGTGCAGCCAGTCAGCATATGCTGGAACTGGCAGAAACTATGTCCACAAATTTTGCCAACTTTATCAAGGAGACAGACAGTCATGTCGGAGCACTCTACAGCGAATCTCTGCAAGAGATGGTCATCATTATTGCTGTAGCTTTACTGATTATCCTCACCCTCATGGTTCTGATATTTTACGATCTGTTCCGTATGCTGGGTGGTGAGCCGGCCTACACCGCCGATGTTGTCAGCGAAGTGGCGCAGGGTAACCTGGGGGTCGACATTCAATTGAAGCATAACGATAAGACGTCGTTGCTGGCTACTATCGCGCAAATGCGGCAACAACTTTCACAAATTATTGCCGAAGTGCGCAGCTCGGCAGATGCACTGTCTTCCGCATCGGAAGAGGTCAATGCAACTGCACAATCTTTGGCAAAAGGCGCGTCGGTGCAAGCCGCCAGTGTGGAAGAAACCTCTGCATCTATGGAAGAAATGTCAGCCTCCATCGCACAGAACAACGAGAACGCCAGCGTAACGGATGGGATTGCCCAGAAAGCCGCTAAAGATGCGGTTAGTGGCGGCGAAGCCGTGGCAGCAACAGTTGATGCCATGCAAAAAATTGCCGAGCGCATTAGTGTGATTGATGACATCGCTTATCAAACCAATTTGCTCGCGTTGAATGCCGCTATCGAAGCCGGTCGCGCCGGTGAGCATGGGCGTGGTTTTGCGGTGGTAGCATCTGAAGTGCGCAAGCTGGCTGAACGCAGTCAGGTAGCGGCCCAGGAGATTGGTGCGTTGGCGACGGAAAGTGTCAAACGTGCTGATCTGGCCGGTAATTTATTACAGGAAATGGTTCCGTCAATTCGTAAGACGGCAGATCTGGTGCAGGAAATTGCCGCAGCATCGTCCGAACAAACATCCGGTGTGAATCAAATCAACGGTGCCATCGGTCAGGTCAGCCAAACCATGCAGCAAAACGCTGCCGCATCGGAAGAATTAAGTTCGACGGCTGAAGAAATGAGTGCCCAGGCATTGCGCCTGCAGGAATCTATGACTTATTTCCGCCTTGCTAACGATAATAAAAGCCACTATCAACATCTGACACCGCGCCGGGAGTTCTCCCACGAGTCAACCCGTTCCGCTAGCGTGCAAAAAAAGGCCCAGATGGGCAATGACGATCTTGATAAAAACTTTGTTCGTTTTGATTGATGTGATGAATACGCGTGGCCTATGAATCAAATAC
>CAMPIG010000072.1 GCA_946886255.1 uncultured Cellvibrio sp.
AATGCAGGTTTTTCGGGGCGGTACATTACCATAAGCAACGAAGAAAACCATGCCGCGGTTCTTTTTTCACGACTTTTGCACGTGGCCGATCATGTGCTGAACAAAGCTTAATCAAACCAATAACGCGGCTTATAATGGCGCTGTTGCCGCACGGATTGAAGCACACCCCCGTGCCAGGAAAATACCAAGGCACCCCCTTCGGCCGTATTGAAGGCGCGACTGCCTTGAGCCGCATAACGTGCAACCACATCCTTGTGGGGATGCCCATGTTGACTGCGATAGCCCGCGCTGTAGACCACCAACTCAGGCCGAGCATGACGGACGAACAGCGACGTGGATGAGCTGCGACTTCCGTGGTGGGATGCAACCACCAGGGTAAGTGCCTCCGGCAAATGACCGTGATTAACCAACTGGTTTTCAACCCGACCTTCAATATCACCGGGCAATAGAATCCTTTGTCCGGCGTATTCAACCAACAACACACAGGAATGATTATTGGCGTTACCCGCTGCCCCACGAAATATCTCTGCTGTCGGCAAGAACTTGAAGTGCACCTGATTCCACTGCCAGCTTTCATATCCGTGGCAGTTATGTACCAGCACCTGATCGCCCAACAGGACCTTTGCTTTTATCGGCTCTCCTGCCACGACTTCTTGTATCGCCACATTTTTGATGATGCCTTGCATGCCACCGGAGTGGTCCATGTCGTGATGGCTGACGATCAATTTGTCGACGAGGGAAATGCCGCGCTGGCGAAGATAAGGCACGACAATCGCCCCACCTGCTTCGAACTTGTCACTGTAAGCCGGGCCTGCATCGTAAATCAGGCGGTGATCCGGTGTCTCCACCACCACCGCTAACCCCTGACCAACATCCAGAACGGTAACTGTCAGTGGCGGCGGTGTTCTTATCGGCAGGATCAGTGCCGTTATTAACGCGGGATAGCCCAGCCAACGGCCGCCAATCCCGCGCGGCAACAAGAGCAAGACGACACCAACGACGGCAATCACCAACGCCCATCCTTCAAGACTGATCACAGGATTCAAGCGCGTGCCGGCGATATCAAGCAGGGTTTGCAACCATTTGTCCAAACCACGCAATCCATAATCCGCCACATACAGCAACAACTGGCTTAATGCGGGAGACACGTTATGGATAACCGCAGCCAGCAGCAAGGTCGGGACTACCGCTGTGGTTACCAAGGGAATGGCAATCAGATTCGCTACGGGCGCCAAGAGAGAAACGCTGTTAAGCAAAATCCCCAAGGGCAAAAGCAGGCCGATAAAGATCACCCATTGACTGCGAATAAGCCCTTTGGCCCAAGCGATGGAGGATGCAGAGTCTTGCCTGCCAGTACGCCCGGCGAAACAGAACAACAGCACGGCCACCGCGCCAAAAGATAACCAAAACCCCATGTCATAGGCAGCTAAAGGATCACTGATCACTACTCCCAGCAAGGCAACACTGAAGACATGGCTGATTCGGTAAGAACGCCGATAGAGAAAAACCAGCTGCACCAACAGAATCATGATCAATGCGCGTTGCGTCGGCAGGGTAAAGCCGGCCAGTGCGCTGTAGATCAGTGCTAATACCATCGCGCCAAGGTAGCCCGGTATAAATGCCGGACAGCGGTGATAAACCAGATTAATGCACCGCCCTGCCAGGCTGCCGAGAAAAAAGCCAACCACCGCCAGGAAACCCACATGCAAGCCGGAAATGGCGACCAGATGATTAACACCGGTCAATTGCATCCGGCGCCACTGTTCAGCTTCCATCATTGATCGGTCGCCAATCAAAAGCGCCAGAAGTACTGGTCGTTGGGGGCTATCGGAACTCCCCAACAGCCAATCGCGCAAACCCTGCCGATGAGCCCCGATATCCCAACCATCCGCGGACGCCAACGACCGGGTGATTGCACTCTCGCGAACATCCCCTACGCCGCCAATGCCCCGGCGCATCAGCCAGACTTGATAATCAAAACCACCGGGGTTAACAAAGCCGCGCGGCCGTTTCAGGCGAACCTGCCATCGCCACCGCTCGCCGCTGCGTACCGCCATGGGCTCTTTTGCATACCAACTGAGTTGAATCTTGCGCGGAAAATTCGCGATGTCAGTGTGGATGTCATCGGGAAAATGTGCGGCATCGACCGCCAGAATAAATCGTTGGCGACGATCATCGCTAACCGGTAGGTCCACTACTCGCCCGGACACGACCACGTCCCTGCCTACCAGATCTTCGGATAGCTGATTAGCCAGGATGCCGTGACCGTATATCACTCCCCAGGCAGCACCAAGGCTGATAGCCAGAACAATTCTGAATGCGGAAACACGAAGCGCGATCAGCGCCAACGGCAGGAGAAGCAACAGCCAATGAAGCGGCGGTAACTGAGGCAGGAAACCAACACTGAGGACACCGCCAGCAAGGGCGAGGAGATAAACGGGCATGAAACATCCTTGAAGATACAAATCCGTGCGACGCGTGATTATGCACTACCCACTGCTGATGGCAAGTTCGAATCTCCGCAATGATCAGAGTGCCACAGGTGGAACCTTGCAAGGATTCAGCTTTCAGAGCGACGTGCGTGCATAGTGTCTGTCAGAATTTCAATGCATAATGCGCGCCTCAATCGGCTGTCATGCAGCTCCACCTTGAAACCAACACAACGGGCGCCAATGGCACGTAAGTTATTCAGACGTTATCTTCCCTCTGCCGCCAAGGTTAAAGATAACCCGTCGCTGCATTTTCTGGGTGACCTGTTACACGACCCTAACCTGTTTCACTTGAATCGCCATTCCGTATCTGTGGCCTTTTTCGTCGGTATCTTCATTGCTTTTATTCCCATCCCCGGCCAGATGCCGGTGGCAGCCCTGGCGGCTTTATTGATGCGGTGCAACCTGCCGATCTCGGTGGCTCTGGTGTGGCTGACCAATCCGCTCACCATGCCGGCCATTTTCTTCGCAACCTATCAATTGGGACGCTGGCTGCTTGGCGTGCCGCCGATCTCCGTCTCGCTGGAATTATCCTGGGAGTGGCTCGCCAATGAATTTGTCCTTATCTGGAAACCCTTGATTGTGGGATCGTTGCTGTGTGGTTTGATCTTCGGTGTTTTGGGTTACGTCGCTATCCAGATTTTCTGGCGCTGGCATGTGGTGAAAGGCTGGAACAAGCGGAAGAAGCGCCCCAAAGCTGTATCACCTGAGGCGCTGGAGAAGGAATAGACGTTTATTCGTAACGCAGGGCTTCGGCGGGCTGTACGCGGCTGGCACGCCAGGCGGGATAAAGCGCGGCAAAGAAACTGATCACCAAGGCCGTAAACGCAATCTGGGCCACATCCGGCCATTGCAGGTCCGACGGCAAATAACTGATGGGATAGACATCAGACTCAAGGAAGCGAACATTAAAGACCCGCTCGAGCCATTGCACCACGTCTGTCACGCACAGTGACAACAACACACCCAGCGCAACCCCCAACGATGTTCCGATCAAACCGATCAAACCTCCCTGCACCATAAAAATGCCGATGATCTCGCCCGTAGAGGCGCCCAGCGTTCTCAGGATGGCGATATCACCCTGTTTATCGACCACCACCATAATCAGCGTCGAAACCAGATTAAAGGCTGCGATGGCGATGATCAGGAACAGCAACATCTCCACCAGATTTTTGGACATATGGATGGCTTCGTAGAGATTGCCCTGGGTGCGTGTCCAGTCGGAACCATAAAAACCGGGCGGTAGGTCATTCACCAGTTGTCGCACCACACGCGGTGCATCAAATAAATTATCCACTTGCAGGCGGATGCCGGTCACGGCACCGGGAAACTCGGACAAGGCCGACGCCTGCTCCAGACCCATCAACGCCAATCCATGGTCAATCTCAGTACCGCTGTCAAACACCGCCAACACTTTCAGCATACGAATATTGGGCGTGGGATTACCGCTCCCGGTACGCGGAATGATCAAGCTCACGGAGTCGCCCGGCTGCACCTGCAATTTATCGGCGATGCCGCGACCAATCAGTATGCCCTGGTCGGACTGCGTGAGTTGGTCAAAACCCTGTTCAGGCAGGTATTCCTTCAACGACGACAACTGCGCCTCCCGCTGTGGATCAATGCCAAATAGATTAACCGGCGATACGCGTTTTTGATGGGCGAGAAGCCCCTGCAATTGTACAAAAGGCGCCGCCGCCCTTACCTGCGGATGCGCTACCAATTCCTCAATCAGTGGCTGGGGATCTTGAATCCCGTAATGCTGGTAGATGGTCGCCTGGGGCATGATGCCCAGAATGCGCTCGCGCAACTCGCGATCAAAACCGTTCATGATCGACATGACCAGCACCAGTAAGGCCACGCCAATCACCAGGCTGGCGATGGACAACGAAGAGATAAACGAAACCAACTGGCTGTGACGGCGTGAAATACCGTAACGCGCTCCGACGAGGAAAGTGAGTTTATTCAGCACGGCCTACACCAGTGTCCCGTCGGAGAGCGTCAGGGTGCGATCCATACGCGCCGCCAGACGCTGATCGTGGGTCACCACGACAAAGCTGGTGCCGATCGTCTGGTTCAGCTCCAACATCAACTGCTGGATGCTGTCGGCCGCATGAGAATCCAGATTGCCGGTGGGTTCGTCCATCAGCACACAGGCCGGATTGGTCACCAGCGCGCGCGCAATGGCCACCCGCTGACGCTCACCGCCGGATAATTCCGAAGGCTTGTGCTGAACTCGCTGGGCCAACCCGACCCGCGCCAACATGGCCGCTGCGCGTTCTTTGGCTACCGCCGTGGCTTGCCGGCCGATAAACAGGGGCATGGCCACATTTTCCAGCGCGGTAAACTCCGGCAGCAGGTGATGAAACTGGTACACAAAGCCGAGGGCGCGATTACGCAGGCGCCCCCGTTGATCGGCACTCATCCGCGACAACTGCTCGCCGGCAACCGTGACCTCACCCTCGTCCGGTACATCGAGTCCGCCGAGGATATTCAACAGCGTGGATTTGCCCGAGCCCGATGCGCCGACAATCGCCACCCGTTCGCCGGCATGAATTTGCAGGTTTACACCATTGAGCACACTGACCTGCTGTGGCCCCTGGGAATAATTCTTGTGGACCTGATAGCAGGTCAAGACCGCCTGTTCATTACTCATAACGCAAGGCCTCTGCCGGTTCGATCTTCGCGGCACGATACGCGGGATACAAGGTCGCAACCACGCTCAGGGTCAATGCCAGGCCGCAGATAAAGGCTACGTCCTGCCACATCAATACCGAGGGAAGCTGGGTGATAAAAAATACGTCGGGATTAAAGATTTGCCAGCCAAACAGGGCTTCGAAGAAATTCATGATGCGGTTAAGCGTCTGGGCCACCACGCAGCCAACGAGCGCTCCAATGAGCGTACCCGCCACCCCAACCGCACTGCCCTGCACCACGAAGATGGCCATCACCTGACGGGCATTCAGTCCGAGCGTGCGCAGGACCGCAATATCTGAACGCTTGTCGGCTACCATCAACACCAGACTGGACACAATATTAAACGCCGCCACGGCAATGATGATGCACAGCAAAGCGGCGATGACGATCTTTTCCATCTTCACCGCCTGGAACAGGCTGCCCTGGGTCTGGCTCCAATCTTTGACGGTATAGCTGTCCCCAAAGTCACCGGCCAGTTCACCCATCACCGGACCAGCGCGATAGATATCAGTCACTTTCACATGCAAGCCTTGCACGCCCTGATAGCGAAACAACCGCTTGGCATCGTCGATATGGATCATCGCCAAGGTCTGGTCTACCTGGGCTCCCACTTCAAACACGCCCACCAGGGTAAAGGGTCGCGTGCGTGGAAATACACCGGCTGGTGTAATGTTGATATCCGATAACGTGAGGTTCACCTTGTCACCGGGCGCGATGCCCAAAGAGCGCGCCAGCAAACGGCCCATGACAATACCGAACTCACCGGGTCGCAAGTCCGTACTCGAACCGACAATCATATGTTGTTCAAGAACAGAGACGCGGTTTTCCGCTTCAGGCAATATGCCTTGTAACTGAATGCTCTCAACGCCCCGGTCATAACTGATGAGGGCAAAGCCGCCGATATAAGGCGCGGTCGCCACCACCTCGGGATGCTGCTCAACCCGCCGGGCCACTGCTTGCCAATCCTGCATCTGCGGTTGCTGATCAATAAAACCGTGGGGGATGACACTGAGGATGCGCTGCTTCATCTCCCGATCAAAACCGTTCATGACCGACAGCACAATAATCAATGCCATCACACCCAGGGCCATACCCAGGAGCGAAAAGGCGCTGACAAAGGAAATGAATTGGTTGCGACGTTTTGCGCGGGTATAACGTAAACCAATATAGAAAGGGATGTTTTTCAGCATGGAGCGCATTTAAACCTAATGCCCGAGGGAGCACAAGCGGCCGACACACAATCACCACGGCAGCGGCGGGTTGATGTGCTATCTTATTGAAAGCTGGTTACCGGGATCATGAATATGTCTGAACGCCGCAGTTTTTTTCGCATCGATGAAAGCATTGCACTGGAATATAAAGAAGTGGATGAAAGAACCGCTAACACCAGTGAGCCGGAAAGTCTTTATCAGGATGCCGCCGACATCAAGTTGTACGCGGAACTGAAAAAGATCGACAGTGACGCAGCGCAACTGTTGTACCAGATCAAGGACAGTAATCGCGCGCTCGGCGAATACCTGCATAACATCAACCGCAAGATCGAACTGCTCACCCAACGCCTGATGGCAGAACACAAACCCGCCGCACTGACCCGCATCACACGGCAGGTCAACCTGAGTGAAGGCGGCATTGCTTTCGGGTGCGAACAACCGATTCCGCAACAGGGTTTTATCGCGATGCGGCTTACGTTTTTACCTTCGTATGCCGGGCTGATTTTATTTGCCAAAGTGATACGCTGTGAACTGAGTAGCGCTGGCGACTACCAAATTGCGGCAAAATTTCACCGGATCAACGATTCACAACAACAATTGATCGGCCAACAGATCATGCGCGCCCAAATGGCCGAGCGCCGACTTAAACAACAATACTGATCTAGCAGGATAAGCCCATGAAAAAAACATTACTGATCATCCTCCTCTCTTGCTCGGCCCTGATCACCCTGCCAACCTTTGCCGAGACTGTGCGCGTGCCCATAGGCCAGCAGGCCGATATCAGCAAACCGCGCACCGGGATCAACAAAGCCAGCGTCGAAGCACAATTCGGTGAGCCGATCAGCAAGCAAGGTCCAGTCGGCGATCCACCGATTACGTCCTGGGAGTATGCGGATTTTGTGGTGTACTTCGAGTACGATCATGTGATCCACAGCGTGGCCAAACACCGCCCGCAAGGAAATTGATCCCCAAATAAAAAAGCCGCGCGGTTGAATGCCTGCGCGGCTTTTTCTATTCCGGATTATCGATTAGCGACGATTGATTCGGTTGATACCATCCAATGCAGCAATTCGATAAGCCTCCGCCATGGTCGGGTAATTAAAGGTGGTATTGAGGAAATAACGAATGCTGTTACCCTCACCTTTCTGCCGCATGATTGCCTGACCAATATGAACAATCTCGGCAGCCTCGGCGCCAAAACAATGCACGCCTAAAATTTCCATGGTATCGACATGGAATAGCAACTTGAGCATGCCCACATCCTCACCGCTGATCTGGCCGCGGGCCGTGTTTTTGAACAACGCTCGCCCGACTTCATAAGGCACTCTTGCAGCCGTTAATTCCGTTTCGGTTTTACCTACCGAGCTAATCTCCGGCAAGGTATAAATACCGGTGGGTACATCTTCAACGAGTGGACAATCCCCACCAATAATGCCGCCGGATACTGATCGGCCTTGGCCGAAAGATGCACTGGCCAGACTGGGCCAGCCAATGACATCGCCCACCGCATAAATATTGTCAACCGCCGTGCGATAGCAGTCGTCAACCTTCAGATTGCCGCGATGGTCCGCCTGCAAACCGACAGCAGCGAGATTCAGGTTATCGGTATTACCGCTGCGGCCGTTACACCAGAGAATCGCATCCGCTTTTAATCGTTTACCGGACTTCAGGTGCAGAGTCACACTGCTATCACGTGCATCAATCGCCTCATATTCCTCGCTGTGACGCACCGTCACACCGCTATCGCGCAAGTGGTAACTCAAGGCATCAGAAATTTCATCGTCGAGAAATGACAGCAAACGATCACGGTTATTAATCAGGTCAACCCGCACACCCATACCGGAAAATATCGAGGCGTATTCGCACCCGATGACACCAGCACCATAAATAATCAGATGCCGTGGCGTGTGTTGCATTTCAAGGATCGTGTCGCTGTCGTACACGCGCGGATGATCAAAGTTGATATCCGCCGGGCGATAGGGACGCGAGCCAGTCGCAATCACCACACTGCCGGCAGTGATGGTTTCGCGTGCACCGTCCAACAGGTCAACCGTGACGGTATGGTTATCGACAAAAGCGGCGCGACCCATGTGTAAGGTCACCCGATTACGCACATAAAAATTCGTGTGTAATTCGACTTGCTTGGGAATCACTTGCCGGGCGGATTGCAGAATACGCGGATAGGTCAGACGACGGCTGTCACCAATTTCGCGAAAGAGATTACTGGATTTGTAATGAATAATTTGTTTGACAACGTGTCGCAGGGATTTTGAAGGAATCGTGCCTTTATGCGCGCAATTTCCACCCACTACCGGCCGATTTTCTACCACACCCACACGTTTACCGGCTTTGGCCGCGGTGATTGCTGCACTTTCGCCCGAGGGCCCCGAACCGATTACCAAGACATCGTAAACATGGTCAGCCACTTTAATTTCCTCTTGAACCGAATAACCGACTAATCACCCCAAGCACCGACTTATGATTATTTTTTGCCAGTTGTCACTTCGTAAGCCAAGGACTTTTCTGTATTACCAGCAGCCTGTTGTTTTTCTTCACATTTGCTTTCATCACCACCGCAAATATCACATACATATTCTTTTTCGCCCAAGGCCTTGCCCACCCCACCGCAGGAACCGGTGATCGGCTTACGACCGAAGATAACGCCCACGGACATCAAGGCAACGACGACCAACATGAATACCAGCGTTACTAATAATGTACCCATAATCTTTACCTCGGTAATTCATCGATAAGGTTCAAAAGCCGTCGAATAACGGTCACTAAAACCCTCATCCTCTTTGACAATCATATAAACCGCTAATTTCTCGCGATTGGCCACCTCCATGCCACGCTCCGGACCGAGCACGTTAATCGCCGTAGCCCAGCCATCCGCCTCCGCTGACGTATTGGCGACAACCGTTACAGAGGCCAGGCGATGCGTAATGGGGTAACCGGTTTGTGGATCGATAGTGTGCGAGTAGCGCTTGCCATCCTGCTCAAAATAATTGCGATAGTCACCCGAGGTTGCCATACCCGCATCGGTCAATGAAATCGCTTTGTGCACGCTCTGCTGCATCATGGACGGTTGTTCTATCGCAATACGCCATGGCAGCCCTTTGGGATTCGTACCCTTGACCCGAATCTCACCACCGATTTCGACCATGTAATGGTTGATGCCCTGGCGCGCGATGTAATCGGCAATCCAGTCCACACCATAGCCTTTCGCGATAGCCGACAAGTCCAGCTTAATATCGGCCAACTTACGCGCTTGTCCATCAGTTAATTCAAGCTGGTGATACCCCATTACAGCCTTGGCCTCAGTTATGGCCGCCGCATCCGGGACATCATCTTCATGCTTGCCCGGACCGAACCCCCATAGATTCACCAAGGGACCGACCGTAATATCAAACGCACCGTCACTGCGCTCGCTGATCTGCTGGCTCAACCGCAGCACATCTTCCAGCGGCTTCGATAGCGTGTACCATTCACCCGCACTGGCCGAATTAAATAACATTAACTCCGAATCAGGGATGTAAGTGGACATGTGCTGATTAATTTTTTGCAGTTCAAGGTCAACCGCTTTTTGTATGCTTGCCGCGTCTATCCGAAGCACTGCACCTTCATCAGCAACCAGGGTAATGTGATAGGTAGTCCCCATGGTTTCGCCGGCAAAACGTAGCGAATCCCGTTCGGCTTGACCGCATCCGCTTAATAACACGACACCAAAAAACAAAAACGAGGTCAGCAATGCTGACCTCGTTCCGCAGTTTGGTAAAAAGAACCTAAACAAACTGATCTTAACCACCAAAGTCATCCAACATAATGTTTTCGTCTTCTACACCCAGGCTCTTCAAGAGCTTGATCACGGCAGCGTTCATCATTGGTGGGCCGCACATGTAGAACTCACAATCTTCCGGTGCCGGATGATCTTTCAGGTAATTTTCATAAAGGACATTGTGAATAAAACCTGTCAATCCGCTCCAGTTATCTTCCGGTTGTGGATCTGACAACGCCACATACCAGTTGAAGTTTTCATTTTCTTCTTGCAACTGATCGTATTCTTCTTTGTAGAAGAGTTCGCGCAGAGAACGAGCACCGTACCAGAAGGTCATCTTACGCTTGGTCTGGATGCGACGCAGCTGATCAAAAATGTGCGAACGCATCGGCGCCATACCAGCACCACCACCAATAAAGACCATTTCGTTGTCAGTGTCCTTAGCAAAGAATTCACCGAAAGGACCGTATACCCGGATCTTGTCGCCTGGCTTCAAGCCGAATACATAAGAAGACATGATGCCTGGCGGAATGCCTTGTGACTTGGGCGGCGGCGTTGCAATACGAATATTGAACTTCACAATACCCTTCTCGTCCGGATAGTTTGCCATTGAGTAGGCACGGATCACCGGCTCAGTCACTTTTGATTCCAGATTAAAGAAACCAAAACGCTCCCAATCACCACGGAATTGCGGCTCGATAGAAAAATCCGAGAACTTCACATGATGAGGTGGGCACTCCAACTGCACATAACCACCCGCACGAAAATCAACGTTCTCACCTTCCGGCAGACGCAACGTCAGTTCTTTAATGAACGTTGCCACATTGGGGTTAGACTCAACGGTACATTCCCATTGTTTTACACCAAAGACGTCTTCCGGTACTTCAATGACCATATCCTGTTTAACAGGCGTCTGGCAGGACAGACGCCAGCCTTCGCGTGCATCGCGTTTGGTAAAGTGGCTTTCTTCGGTCGGCAACATAGAGCCACCGCCAGACACCACAATACATTTACACTGCGCACAAGTGCCGCCACCACCACAGGCAGACGGCAGGAACAAACCGGCACCGGACAAGGTTTGCAATAATTTGCCACCGGCCGGAACGGTTAAGGTTTTTTCGCCATTGATATCAATAGTGACATCGCCACTGCTGACCAATTTGGATCGTGCAATCAGGATAACGGCCACCAGCGCGAGCACGATGACCGTGAACATGACAACACCCAATGTAATTTCTATGTTCATGTGTGGTTATACCCCGCTGATTACAGATCGATGCCGCCGAATGACATAAAGCCCAGAGACATCAAACCCACAGTAATGAAGGTGATCCCCAAGCCACGCAAACCTTCCGGCACATCGCTATATTTCAATTTCTCACGCACGCCGGCCAACACCACGATGGCCAGTGCCCAACCGGCACCAGAGCCTGCACCATAAACGATGCTCTCACCGAAGTTGTAGTCGCGCTCCACCATAAACAACGAACCGCCCATGATGGCGCAGTTAACTGTGATCAACGGCAGAAACACACCCAGTGCGTTGTAGAGTGCGGGAACGTATTTATCCAACACCATCTCCATGATTTGTACTACCGCTGCAATCACACCGATATATGTGATCAGACCGAGGAAGCTCAAATCCACATTAGGCAGACCAGCCCAGCTCAGGGCGCCGTTAGCCAGAACATAGGTGTAGATCAAATTGTTCAGTGGTACGGTCAACGTTTGTACAACGATAACTGCAATACCCAAACCGATAGCAGCGCCGATCTTTTTGGAGATAGCGATAAAGGTACACATCCCCAGGAAGAAGGCTAAAGCCATGTTTTCAATAAAAACTGCCCGAATAAAAAGGCTCAAATAATATTCCACGATCAAGCCTCCTGAGGTTTGGTGTTGGGAGCGATTTTGAATTCGCTGGCTTCAACCTGATTTTTCTTCCAGGAACGCAATGCCCAGATGAATAAACCGATCAGGAAGAACGCACTCGGTGGCAACAACAACAAACCATTGGGTACATACCAACCACCGTCTGTAGTGACAGACAGGATCTCGTAACCGAGCAGTTTACCTGAACCGAGGAGTTCGCGAACCACGGCAAGAGCGATCAGCATTGCGCTGTAGCCCAAACCGTTACCGATACCATCAAAGAAGCTGGGAATCGGCGGGTTCTTCATGGCAAATGCTTCTGCACGGCCCATCACGATACAGTTAGTGATGATCAAACCCACAAACACCGACAGCTGCTTGCTAACGTCATAAGCAACCGCCTTGAGGATCTGGTCAACCACAATAACCAGAGAGGCAATGATGACCATCTGAACGATGATACGGATACTGCTGGGCGCATGGTTACGAACCAGCGATACAAAGAAGTTTGAAAAAGCCGTTACCGTGGTTAATGCAACACACATAACCAAGGTCACTTTCATACTACTGGTCACCGCCAATGCGGAGCAAATACCCAGAATTTGTAAAGCGATCGGATTGTTTTTTAATACCGGATCAAACAGAAGCTCTTTCAGTTTCATTTCTTAAGCCTCCCCGTTTTTAAGATTGGTCAGGAAAGGCTTATAGCCATTGTCACCCAACCAGAAATGTAACAAGTTATGGACACCGCGGCTGGTCAGGGTTGCACCGGACAAACCATCTACCTGATGTACAGCATTACTGGACGACGGATCAACAGAACCTTTAATGATAGTGATAGCAACATCGCCTTCATCGTAAACTTCCTTGCCCACCCATTTTGCTTTCCATACCGGATTGTCCACTTCACCACCCAATCCCGGTGTTTCAGCGTGCTCGTAGAACACCAGACCAACGACGGTGTTGGCATCAGCTTCCAACGCCAGGAAACCGTACAGTGTCGACCACAAACCGTAACCTTTTACCGGCAGGATGATTTTTTGCAGTTGCTCGTTTTCATCCTGAATCAGATAAACCACCGAATAATCTTCGCGACGGGAAATCTTGGCGATATCTTCATCAGCGCTGAGATTTGTGGAAAGGCTTGGATCCTTGCTGGCGCGACGCTGGTCGTAAGACACAGGATCAACCGCATCAGTAAATTTACCAGTTTTCAAATCGACAACACGCGTGACAACACGCTCATTAAAAACAGTGTCAACGTTCTTGCCAGCCTCCAGCAAACCGGCTGCAGATAAAATATTGCGTTTGAAATCCAGAGACTTATTGGCCACTTGCGCCGGACGTAACAGAACGGCAGCAGCAGACACAATCACAGAACAAACGATACACAGCAGTACGGTAACTATGATCGTCTTTTTAATGGAATCATTATTAGACACGTGCCAATCTCCGCTTAACGTTCGCCTGTACAACAAAATGGTCAATCAGCGGGGCAAAGAGGTTGGCAAACAGAATGGCCAACATCATACCTTCCGGGAAGGCCGGGTTTACCACACGAATAATGACCACCATAAAACCAATCAGCGCACCAAACCAGAGTTTGCCCACGTTGGTCATTGAAGCCGACACCGGGTCAGTCGCCATAAAGATCATGCCGAACGCGAAACCGCCAACGACCATGTGCCAGTACCAGGGCATGGCCATCATTGAATTGGTTTCCGGGTTACCGACCAGATTGAACAACAGAGCGGTGCCTGCCATGCCAACCATCACACCCAACACGATCCGCCAGGAAGCAATGCCCATGAACAACAGAACGGCACCGCCGATGAAGATAGCCAACGTGGAAGTTTCACCAATGGACCCATGCATGTTACCCAGGAATGCGTCCATCCAGGTCAGGCTGCCCTTCAGGGCTTCCATACCGTCTTGTGCGGCGATGGAAAGCGCTGTGGCACCTGAGTAGCCATCAACAGCCGTCCAGACATTATCACCTGACATTTCTGCCGGATAAGCAAAGAAGAGAAATGCACGACCGGCCAAAGCAGGATTGAGGAAGTTTTTACCGGTTCCGCCAAATACCTCTTTTCCGATGACCACACCGAAGCTGATACCCAAAGCGGCTTGCCACAAGGGAATATCCGGCGGAAGAATCAAGGCGAAAAGCACAGAAGTCACAAAGAAGCCTTCGTTAACTTCGTGGCCACGGATCATCGCAAAGAGCACTTCCCAAAAACCGCCGACCACGAACACCACAAAATAAATAGGAACGAAGTAAGCAGCACCGTGCCAGAAACAATCCCAGATACTTTGTGCATCATAACCGGCAAACAAACCGATAAACGCACCGCGCCATCCTTCAACGGCAGTCAAGCCCATATCGGCCATAATGGTGTTGGCCTGAAAACCAACGTTGTACATGCCGTAGAACATGGCAGGAAAAGTACATAACCACACAGTGATCATGATGCGCTTCAGGTCGATACCGTCACGCACATGGGAGGTGGTCTTGGTCACATCAGCAGGGCGATAAAAGATAGTGTCTACCGCTTCATAGAGCGAATACCATTTTTCGTGTTTGCCGCCTTTGTGAAAGTTTGGCTCGATCTTATCAAGAAAATTACGCAGGAAATTCATCTATTAACCCTCCTTCTCGATAAGGGTGAGGTTGTCACGCAAGATCGGGCCGTATTCATATTT